>DASUDH010000148.1:0-12007 GCA_036275675.1 Solirubrobacteraceae bacterium
GAGCGTGGCTACAAGCGGGACGGCCACCATGGCCTGCAGGACTGCCTTCCTGGCACGCCTCATGCTTTGAGCTTCGCCGGCTCACCGGCGCTCTTGAAGCCCTGGGCGCTCGCTTGCGCCGTCGGGAGGGTGGGAGCGTGCGCCGCCTAACGGACCGCGCCTTCGAATTCCTCGACGAGCGCCGCGTACGTGCGCCGCAGCCCCTCACCGATCTCGACGGTCGGCCGCCAGCCGAGCTCGCGCTCGGCGAGGCTCGTGTCGAGGCAGCTGCGCTTCAGCTCGCCAGGGCGCAGCTCGGCCAGCTGCGGCTCCACGTCGGACCCGGCGGCTGCCTTGAGCACATTCCAGAGCGTCATGACGTCCGTCTCGACGCCCGTGGCGATGTTGAACGTCCCGCGCCTGCCGCTCGCGGCGATCAGCGCGACGACGACATCGCCGACATGGATGTAGTCGCGTGTGGGTGTCCCGTGACCGAACATCCTCGGGGCCCTGCCCTCGTGCAGGTGGTCTGCGAAGATCGCCACCACCCCCGCCTCGCCGTGCGGACTCTGGCGCGGGCCGTATACGTTGCCGAGCCGGCACACCGCGTGGGGCACGCCGGATGCCAGCGACCAGGTCCTCACGTAGGCCTCGGCCGCCCACTTCGACGCGCCGTACGGGGCGAGCGGGGCCGGGATGCGCTCCTCGGCCGTGGGCAGCGGCGCGTCGTCGCCGTAGAGCGCGCCGCCGGTGGACGTGAACACGACCGGCGCGCCGAGCTTGGTGGCGGCGTCGAGGACGTTGAGCGTTCCCTGCACGTTGACGGCGCAGTCGCGCGCCGGATCGGCCACCGAGGCGGTGACCGACGCCTGCGCCGCGAGGTGGTAGACGGCGCTGGGCGCGACCTCCTCGAACACGCTGTCGAGCGCACCCCGGTCGACGATGTCGAGCTCGCACAGCCTTGCGCCCGCCGGCACCTTGGCCGCGTCGCCCGAGGAGAGGTCGTCTATGACCGCCACCTCGCCGCCCGCCACGAGCAGGGCGTCGACGAGGTGCGATCCGATGAAGCCGGCGCCGCCGGTGACGATCGTGCGCGTGGGCATCGGCGAAAGCCTATCCTCGCACGCCCGGGCAGGGGCGCTCCGCGGGTCGGAGCGCGGCGGCTCTTCGCGACGAGCACCCGGAGGCGTCAGCCGCGGGCGAGCATGTAGCGGTTCACCGTGGCCAGCACGCGCCGGGTGATGGACTGCGCGAGCTGCTCGGTGTCCAGATCGATCTCACCGGCCTGGCGCAGCTCCTCGATACGGCGCATGGCTGGGGCGACCACCTCGTCTTGGAGCGTGGCCGGGTCGATGCCGTCCTCGATCGCGGAGGCGATCGCTCCCTCGGCGGTCTCGGCGTCGCCGAGACGCATCGCGTCTGTGTATGTCGCGAGCGCGCCCGCGAGCAGCGAGCGCGGATTGGAGCGCTCGCGCGTGCGGGCGTCGGCGCCGGAGCTGTCGAGCACGTCCATAAACGCGTGCAGCAGCACCGGGTCGAAGTGACGGCCGGCCTGCCCTAGCATCATCTCGGTGGCCCTCTCGACGGAGAACGCCTCGCGGTAGACGCGGTGGCTGGTGAGCGCGTCGAACACGTCGGCGATCGCCACGATGCGGCCCTCGATCGGGATGCTCTCCGCCGCCAGCCCGCGCGGGTAGCCCGCGCCATCCCAGCGCTCGTGGTGACTCAGAGCGATGGTCGCCCCCATGTCGAGGATCGAGGATGAGGAGCCGCGCAGCAGGCGGTGGCCCTCCTCTGCATGGGTCTCGACGATCGCCCGCTCCTCGGGAGTGAGCGAGCCGGGCTTGAGCAGGATCGAGTCGGGTATCGCGACCTTGCCGACGTCGTGCAGAGGCGCGGCGTGACTGATCCTGCGGCAGAACTCCGGGCTCATCCCGACCGCTTCGGCCAAGAGCGTCGAGAAACGTCCGATGCGCTCGATGTGGGCGCCAGTGTCCTCGTCCCTGAACTCGACCGCCATCGACAAACGCCGGACCGTCTCGGCCTGCGCGATCTCGAGCTCGGAGAGCGCCCGGCGCAGATCGTCGTTGCGTTCGTCGACCTCGCGCTGGAGCGCCTTGCGGCGATCGTCGCCGAGCAGCCAGCCAGATCCGGCCGCGACGGCGCCGAGCACGAGCGCGCCGAGGGCGGTCAGCACCGGTCCGCCTGCCACGAACGCTGCGATCGCGACGAGCGCGGGCAGCACGGCGATCGGCGCCCGGCGGCGCGACGGGCGCCGGCGCGGACCGCCGCCGTCAGGGGAGGCGCCACCGTCCGAGCGCAGAGGCTCGCCGGTCGAACGACCGAGCAACGCCCGCAGCCTGTGCGGCTGGAAGCCGTTTTCGAGGACGGACGGCGGCGGCGGATCGTTCGTCGTGAGGCCGTGCGCCAGCGCCACCCCGCGTGGGGCGGTTCGTTGAAAGCCAACCTTTGTGACTTCACGCACGAAAAGCTCTCTGTTCTTCCGCTCATCGTCTATTCGGCTGCTATCGCCGTCCGCTTGAGCGAGCGTAGCCGAGCTACGCGAACCGAAGCGAATCTTGGGCTCCGAAGAAGGGCCCTCACAGCCCCAGCGCCACGTACTTCGTCTCGAGGTACTCCTCGATGCCCTCGAAGCCGCCCTCGCGCCCGAACCCGGACTGCTTGACGCCCCCGAAGGGCGCGGCCGGGTTGGAGACGACGCCCTGGTTGACGCCGACCATGCCGGCCTCGATCGCCTCGGCGACGCGGAACGCGCGGGCGAGGTCGCGCGTGTATAGGTACGCCACGAGACCGTACTCGGTCGCGTTGGCCGCGCCCACCGCCTCCTCCTCGGTCGAGAAGGCGCTCACGGGAGCCACCGGTCCGAAGATCTCCTCGCGTAGGACGCGCGCCCGGGCGGGCACCTCGGCCAGCACGGTGGGCGCGAAGAAGTAGCCGGGGCCCGGCAGGCGCTCCCCGCCCGTGAGCAGCTTGGCCCCATTGTCGATGGCGTCGGCGACGAGCTCTTCCACGATCGTGCGCTGGCGCTCGTCGATCAGCGGTCCTATGTCAACGCCGGGCTCGGTGCCGCGACCGACCTCCAGGGTGGCCATGCGCTCGGCCATCCGTCGCGCGAACTCCTCGGCGATCGACTCGTGCACGTGGAAGCGGTTGGCGGCGGTGCAGGCCTCGCCGATGTTGCGCAGCTTCGCCGTCAGGGCTCCCTCCAGCGCGGCGTCGAGATCGGCGTCCTCGAACACGAGGAACGGGGCGTTGCCGCCGAGCTCCATCGACACGCGCAGGACCTGTTCGGCCGATTGCGCGATCAACTCACGGCCGACCTCGGTGGAGCCGGTGAACGAGAGCTTGCGAGCGCGCGAGTCCCTCAGGAGCGGCTCGATCACCGAGCCGGAGCGCCTAGCGGTGATCACGTTGAGCACGCCCGCCGGCAATCCCGCCTCCTCCAGCACGCGAGCGAGAGCGAGCATCGACAGGGGCGTCTGCTGAGCCGGCTTGACCACCATCGTGCAGCCGGCGGCCACAGCGGGGGCGATCTTGCGCGTGCCCATCGCGGTGGGGAAGTTCCACGGCGTGACGAACACGCACGGCCCGACGGGCTGGCGCATCGTGAGGATGCGACCGGCGCCGGTCGTGTTGGTCATGTAGCGGCCGCGTATGCGCACGGCCTCCTCGGAGAACCAGCGCAGGAACTCGGCGGCGTAGACGATCTCCGCGCGCGATTCCCCGAGCGCCTTGCCCATCTCGAGCGTCATCACGAGCGCGAGCTCGTCGGCGCGCGCGAGCAGCAGCTCGTGGGCGCGTCGCAGGATCTCTCCGCGCTCGCGCGGCGCGGTCGCCGCCCACATCGCCTGCGTGTCCGCGGCGGCGGCGAGCGCGGCGAGCGCGTCCTCGGGGGTGGCGTCGGCGACCTCTGCCAGCGGCTCGCCGGTGGCGGGGTCCTCGACGACGAGCGTGCCATCGCCCGAGGCTGGGCGCCACTCTCCGCCGATGTACAGGCCCGTCGGGATCCCGTTCAGAACCGCATGCTCGCCTGCGCGCCCCCCGCCACGGGTGGCGCCCCTCGGGGTGTCGCCTGCTTGCCTGCCCCCCTCTACGGGGTGTTCCCCGTCATGGGGTGCGCCGGCCATCTGGAGGCTCCTCTCAGCTCGCGGGATTCATGCTCGATGAACATCTATCCGATTCAAGTCAGGTGCAGTCTCGCACTCGCGACATCGTCCTCGCCGCGCTGGCGGCGCTCGCGCTGTGCGCCGGCCCGGCGCGGGCCGCGACGCTCGTGATCGACGGCGCGGGCGACGGCCACGGGGTGGGGATGAGCCAGGAGGGCGCGCTCGGCTACGCCGAACACGGCTGGTCCTATACGGCGATCCTGCGCCACTACTACCGGAACACCGCGATCGGGCAGGCGCCGCCGAGCACGGTCGTGAAGATGCTCGTAAACGGCAAGGTGAAGCGCATCGCGCTCGAAACGTACGTGCGCGGGGTGGTCGCCGCCGAGGTCTCCTCGAGCTGGCCGATGGCGGCGCTCGCGGCGCAGGCGGTGGCGAGCCGCACATACGCGATCACGGCGCACGCGGGGGGCTCGAGGTTCGACGTGTATCCGGACGTTCGCTCGCAGGTGTATCTCGGCAAAGCCGCGGAAACACCACGCACAAACGCGGCAGTGGCAGCGACGGCCGGCCAGATCGTCACGTATGGCGGACGAGCCGCGGTCACCTACTTCTTCGCCGGTTCGGGCGGCCACACCGAGAGCGTCCAGAACGCGTTCCCCGACTCGCCGCCCGCGCCGTGGCTCGTGGGGGTGTCCGACCCCTATGACGCCGGGCCGTTGCACAGGTGGAGAGTGACGATGAGCTTCTCGGCGGCGACATCGCGCCTGAGCGGTCTGGTGCACGGGTCGTTCAAGGGCATCGAGGTGGCCCAGCGGGGCAGCTCGCCGCGCATCGTGGCGGCGTATGTGCTCGGGTCGAAGGGGCGCACGCTCGTGAGCGGCCCGGAACTGGCGGCGCGACTCGGGTTGTATGACACGTGGGCGTACTTCACGGTCGTACCCTGAACGGATGCCGCAACCTGCCCCGCTGCTGATCGCAGACATCCCCTGGCTGCTGTACCGCTCGTTCTTCGCGCTGCCCAAATCGATCGAGGGCCGCGACGGGAAGCCGGTGAACGCCCTGCTCGGAACGATCAACGCGCTGCTGCTGGCGATCGAGGCGCGCAAGCCACGCGCGGTGGTGGCCTGCCTCGGGGCGGAGCAGGCGCGCTACAGGGTGGAGCTGTACCCGCCCTACCACGCCCACCGCGACCCGATGCCGCCGGAGCTGGCCGAGCAGTGGACGCGCGCTCCCGCCCTGCTCGCGAGCTTCGGCTGGACCGTCGCCGAGGCCGAGGAGCTCGAGGCCGACGACGCGATGGGCTCGTTCGCGCGCGTCGAGGCGCGGGCGGGCGGGCGGGGGTTGCTGCTCACCGCGGATCGCGACCTGTACCAGGCCGTGGACGGCAGGGTGGCGGTCCTGGATTTGGGGAGGGGAGGGGTTTTCGCCGAGCTCGGACCCGAGCAGGTGATCGGGCGCTATGGCATAGCGCCCGAACGGGTGCCCGACTTCATCGCCCTGCGCGGCGACCCGTCGGACGGGCTGCCCGGGGCACCTGGGATCGGCGCGAAGACGGCGGCCGAGCTGCTGCGGAGGCATGGCACGCTGGAGGCGTTGCTCGAGCAAGCCGAGCGACAGGGCGCGGACGCCGGCGCGAGCGCTCCGATCAACGGCGCGCTGCGACCGCGCATCGCGGCGACACTGCGCGAGAACGCCGAGCTGTTGCGCGCGTTCAAGCGGGTGGCGACCCTCGTGGAGATCGACGTGCAGCGCCCACCCGACCGGCCCACCGACCATGCCGCGGGCGCGGCGATGGCGCGCGAGATCGGCATGAACCGCCTCGCCGAGCGACTGGAGCAGTTGGCGGGCGGCGAGCCATAGACCCACACCCGCCTGCGAACCCTCCACCTCGAGATTCCGAACCCCATACAAGGGGTTCGGAAAACCTCCCGGGGCTACGGCGTGAACTTGACGGTGATGACGTCGCCGTCGCGCATCGCGTAGTCGCGGCCCTCCAGGCGCAGCGTGCCGCGCTCGCGCGCGCCCGCGTAGCCGGCGGCGTCGACCAGCTCGCGCCAGCCGACGACCTCGGCGCGCACGAATCCCTTCTGGATGTCGCTGTGGATCTGGCCGGCGGCGTGCCAGGCGGTGAGCCCCTGGCGCAGGTGCCACGACTGGGCGGGCTTGGCCTCGCCCGCGGTGAAGAACGCGATCAAGCGCAGGAGCGAGAAGGCCCCGCGCACGATCCGCTGCAGACTCGATTCGCTCACCCCCAGCTCGGCACGCATCGCGGCCGCTTCCTCATCCTCCAGCTCCGCCAGCTCGGACTCGATCCGCGAGGACACCGCGACCGCTCCCGCCCCCTGCGCCGCGGCGTGCTCGGCGATCGCGGGCGGAACCTCCTCGGAGCCCTCGTCCACGTTGGCCACGAACAGCACCGGCTTGGCGGTCAGCGAGCCGAGGTCGCGCAACGCGTTCGGCGCATCCTCGGGCGCGGGCACGCCGCGCGCGGGCCGGCCGGATTGCAGCGCGGCGATCACCTCGCGCAGCCATGCCTCCTCGGCGATCGCGACGCGGTCTGCGCTCTTGGCCTGCTTGGCGACGCGCTCGACCCGCCGCTCGGCCTGCTCGAGATCGGCGAGCGCCAGCTCGGTCTCGACCGTCTCGATGTCGGCCAGCGGGTCGACGCGGCCCTCCGGGTGCACGACGCCCTCGTCGGTATGGGCCCTGACGACATGCACGATCGCGTCGGTCTCGCGGATGTTGGCGAGGAAGCGGTTGCCGAGCCCCTCGCCTCTGTGGGCGCCGGCTACGAGACCCGCGATGTCGTGGAAGTCGATCGTGTCCCACACGATCTCCGAGGCACCCACCGTGCGCGCCACCTCCACGAGCCGCTCGTCGTGCACTGGCACCACCGCCACATTGGGCTCGATCGTCGTAAACGGGTAGTTGGCGGCCTCCGCGCCCGCCTGCGTGAGCGCGTTGAAGAGCGAGGACTTGCCCGCGTTCGGAAGCCCCACGATGCCGATGCGCGTGCTCATATGGCGACCAGCTCGCCCGAGGCGCCAACCGGCGTCGGCCCGGACACCTGGCGCTCACCGATACTCGCGTCAGCGCGCGGACCGCAGGTGATGGCAATCGCCGTGCCGAGCAGCGCGCCCGCCGCCACATCGGAAGGGTAGTGCACGCCGAGGTACAGCCGCGACAGCGCCAGGGCGCCCGCGAGCGCATACAGCGGCCCGCCCGGCAGGCCGGCGCGCCTGTAGACGAGCGCCGCCGCGAACGAGGTCGACGCGTGAGCGCTCGGGAAGCTGAAGCGCGTCGGCGTGCCCGTCAAGGGCGGCAAGCCGAGCAGCTCGGGTCGCACGCGGCGGACAATCAACTTGAGGGCGGTGTTGGCCGTATACGTGCCGGCCACGACAGCCGTGGCTCGATACCAGCGCGCACGCCGCTCGCCGCGCGAGATCAGCGACTCCGCCGTCCCGAGCGCCAGCCACAGGGCGGCGTGCTCGCCGAGCATCGAGAAGCGCGCCACGGAACGCTCAGCCGCGGGTGTGTGCCCGCAGGCGCGCGCTACCCGCAGCAGCCGCTCGTCGATGGACATCGGCTAGGCGCCGAAACCTACGCGCTGGTCGCTGTCCTCGCGGCGGACGTAGACGACCTGCCCGAGATGGACCCGCACCGGGCCATCCTCGGTTTCGAGCTCGTGCCAGCCGCCGTCCCCGAGCGACTTGTTGAGCGCCTTGAGCTGCTCGTCGGTGATGCGCAGCGCGAGCACCTGGCCGCCTTGGAAGCCGACGCTCACGCGCCTGTAGGGCTGGGGCATCAGCACTCCTCCCATCCGGTGGTGGCGGCGGGCATCAGCGACCACCCAGGCCAGCAGCGGGCTCGACGATCTCGGTGAGCACTCCGTCCGTGCCCCGCGGGTGCAGGAACGCCACGCGCGAGCCTCTTATCCCGACGCGCGATTGCTCGTCGATCAGGGGCAGGCCGGCCGCCCTCAGCAACTGGAGCGTGGCGTCGATATCCGACACCTGGTAGGCCACGTGGTGCAGTCCTGGACCCCTCTTGGCGAGAAACTTGCCGACCGGCGTGTCGGGCGCGAGCGGCGCCAACAGCTCCACGTGGTTCTCGCCGACGTCGAGCAGCACGGCCTCGACGCCCTGCTCCTCGACGATCTCGCGGTGGGCCAGCTCCATGTGGAAGGCGTCCCTGTAGAGCGCAAGCGAGGACTCGATCTCCTCTACGGCCACGCCGATGTGGTCGACCCGGTTGAACCTCATTGACTTCAGTCTATTGGCGCGGCGCGCCAATAGAGCAGCCGGGAGAGGGGGGTCTGCGCGAGGCGCCGATCTCGCCGTGCGGCGAGCGGACGCACTTCCTATTCGAAGGTGGGCGCCGGCTCCACGGCGCTGGCGGCGGCCACGACGCGCAATCCGACGCCCGGCCTGCGTTCCAGGCGCGGCACGCCCGCCATGACCCGCTCGATCGCCTCGCGGTCGAGCACCTCGTTCTCGAGCAGCTCCGTCGCGAGCGCGTCGAGCTGCACGCGATGGGCCACGATCATCCTGCGCGCCGCCCTGCGCGCCTCCTCGATCAGCTCCCTGCGCTCCTCGTCGCGCAGTCGCAGCGTCGTCTCCGACAGTCGCACATCGCCGTCGGGCGAGCGACCCACGCCGGCGCTGCCCATCGCGTAGTCGTGCACCATCGAGTGCGCGATGTCCGCCACGCGCGTCAGGTCGTCGGAGGCGCCTGTCGTGACCTGACCGAACACGATCTGCTCTGACACGCGCCCGCCGAGCAGCACCGTCATGTAGTCGAGCAGCTCCTCGCGCGTCTTCAGGTAGCGGTCCTCGGCCGGCAGGTTCAGCGTGTAGCCGAGGGCCCGTCCGCGCGGCACGATCGAGATGCGGTGCACCCTGTCCACGGACGGCAGGAGCTCGCCGCAGAGTGCGTGCCCGGCCTCGTGGTAGGCCACCACGCGCTTCTCGTGCTCATTCAGAACCCGATGGGACTGCACCCCGGCGATCACCCGCTCGAGCGCGTGGTCGAAGTCGGCGCCGGTGATGCTCTTGCTGCCGCGCCTAGCGGCGAAGATCGCCGCCTCGTTGCAGATGTTCGCGAGGTCGGCGCCCGTGAGGCCACTCGTCTGGGCCGCCACGAGCCCGAGGTCCACGTCGTGCAACGGCTTGTCGCGTGTGTGCACCGAAAGCACACCCCGCCGGCCCTTCACGTCGGGGGGCGTCACGAAGATCTGCCGGTCGAAGCGCCCGGGGCGCAGGAGCGCAGAGTCGAGCTTGTCGAGCAGGTTCGACGCGGCGATCACCACGAGCCGCCCGCTCGTGGAGAAGCCGTCCATCTCCACGAGCAGCTGGTTGAGCGTCTGGTCCGTCTCGCCCGAGAAGTCGGCGCCGCGGCGCCCGCCGACCGCGTCGAGCTCGTCGATGAAGATGATCGCCGGCTCGTGCTTGCGTGCCACGGCGAACAGCCGCCTGATGCGCGCCGCCCCGAGGCCCGCGAACATCTCCACGAACGCGGCGGCCGACTGGGCGAAGAACTGCGCGCCCGACTCGTGCGCCACCGCCTTGGCCAGCAGCGTCTTGCCCGTCCCGGGCGGGCCGTGCAGCAGGATGCCCTTCGGCACCTTCGCGCCGAGCGCCTTGAATTGGTCGGGGTCGCGCAGGAACTCGACGATCTCCTGCAGCTCGGCCTTCGCCTCGTCGACTCCGGCTATGTCCTTCCACGCGACCGACTGGCTCGACGCCGGCTTGATCTGCTGCGGCTTGACCCGCGGCATCACTTTCAGCGTGCGCCACATCAGGTAGATGAGCGCCGCGAAGAACAGGATCATCACGACGCTGGACCACTGGTAGGACCAGTTCTGGATGTCCTGCACGAAAGAGGTCGCGAGTGTCACCGTCCGTGGCTCCACCCCACCATTATGCACGACGGGCGCATCGCCATCCATTGCAGTCGCGCGGCTCGGTGTTTTGTGGGTCAGGGGGCGAGTAGACGCAAGGCGAGGTCGCGGTAGAGCTCGGCGGCGAACGCGAGGTCGCGCACGTCGATGCGCTCGTCGGCGGCGTGTATCAGCGACTGGGTCTCCATCAGCGTCTGGTGGCGTTGCGGAAAGAAGCCGTAGGCGACGCATTCGGGGAACGCCGCGCGGAAGTGGCGCGAATCGCTGAAGCCGGGCAGGATCGTCGGTACGGTCCTCGAGCCCGGGTCGCGCTCTGAGACCCACCCGCCGAGCGCGTCCATCAGCGGCGAGTCGATCGGCGAGCGGTTGCCCGTCACCCGCTCGGTGAACTCGACCCGCAGCCCTCCCAGGCCGCCCAGCACCTGCTCGATCGCGCGCCTGGCCTCGTCCTCCCCGAGACCCGGAGGCACACGGCAGTCCACCCGCAGCTCGGCTTTGGAGGGGATCACGTTGAGCTTCTCCGACGCCGAGATCTTGGTCGGCGCGAACGTCACGCCGAACATCGGCTCCAGCATCCGCAGCAGCCGCGGGTCCCGCTCGCCCAAGCGCCGCAGCGCGCCGGCCGGATCGTGCTCGTCCTCGCCCACGCCGCGCAGGAACGCGAGCGGCTCGGCGGTGGGCTGCAGCGACGGCTGCCTGCCGGCGAACCGCTCCAGCACAGGCGCCATCTTCAGCAGCGCGTTCTCGCCCAGCTTCGGCATCGACGCGTGGCCCGCGGTTCCGTCCGTGCTCACCGTGAAGCGGAACACGCCCTTCTCGGCGCAGCACACGCCGTAGTAGCGCTGGCCATCCAGCTCGAACGAGGACCCGCCGCCCTCGTTGACGAGCATGTCGCAGCGCACCTGCTCCGGGTGCGTCTCGCACAGCCACCTCGCTCCCAGCTCTCCCCCCGTCTCCTCGTCGACGACGGCCACGACGAGCAGCTCGCCGCGCGCTGGACGCCATCCTGCGCGCGCGAGCGCGGCGGCCGCCGCCACCTCGGCGGCGACCTGCGACTTCATGTCGAGCGCGCCGCGCCCCCACACGCAACCGTCCGCCTCCTCGCCCGACCACGGGTCGCGTGTCCACTCGCTCGCGTCGGCCAGCACCGTGTCGACGTGGCCGAGATAGCAGAGCGTCGGGTGATTGGGATCTTTATTCTCGCCCTTCAGCCGCGCCACCAGATTCGGGCGCCGCTCGTGCGCGCCGAGCAGCTCGCACTGGAAGCCGGCGTCCGCGAGGATCGCCCGCAGGTGCTCGATCGCTGCGCGCTCGTTCCCGGGCGGGTTGACGGTGTCGAAGCGGATCAGGCGCCGAAGGAGCCTCTTGGCGTCCGCGGCGAGGTCTCCTTCCCCGGCTGGTCGCTGTCCTGCGCCCGTCGGGTCTCCCTCGGAGAGCCGTCCCGCGTCTCGCTGTCCGCCCATCCGCACGATCGTACGCCACCGGGAAGGCGCGGGCTGGCCGCCAGCAGCGTCCGGGTGTACGGGTGCTTTGGCCGCTCCATGAGCTCGCGCGCCCCGGCCAGCTCGACGATCTCGCCCCCGTGCATGACCGCGATCCGGTCGGCCACGGCCTCGACCGTCGTGAGGTCGTGCGACACGAGCACGTAGCTGCAGCCGAGCTGGGCCTGTAGCTCGCCCAGCAGCTCGATCACTCCGCGCCGGATCGAGGCGTCGAGCGAGGACACGGGCTCGTCGAGCAGCACCAGCCGCGGCTCGCCCGCCAGCGCGCGCGCGATCCCGACACGCTGACGCTCACCACCGGACAGCTCGTGCGGGAAGCGCGCCCCGTGCGCGGCCGTCAGGCCGACGCGCTCCAGCAGCCGCGCCGCCTGGGCCCGCGCGTCCGCGCGCCCCAGCCCATGCGCGCGCAACGCCTTCTCCAGCGTCCCGCAAACCCGCCTGCGCGGGTTCAGCGACGCCTGCGGGTCCTGGAACACCATCCCGAGCTCTCTGCGCAG
>DASUDH010000149.1:0-2601 GCA_036275675.1 Solirubrobacteraceae bacterium
CGCCTGATCGCCGCGGGCGCGAAGGTGCTCGGCGTGAGCCGCACCCCCGCGGGAATCCCCGGCGACGACGCTTTCGTCCAGATCGAGTGCGACCTGCTCTCGCCCGAGGCGCCCGAGATCGTCCTGCATGGAGCGCTCGACGCCTTCGGCCGCGTCGATGCGCTCGTCAACAACGCCGGCGTGCTGATCGAGGGAGCGTGCTGGGAGCAGACCGACGCCGAGCTCGACGCAATGGTCGAGCTGAACCTCAGCGCTCCCTTCCGCCTCTCGCAGCGGTTCGCTGCCCACTGGGTCACGCAGCGTGCCGGTGGTGTGATCGTCAACGTCTGCTCGGTCGAGTCCCAGGTCGCCTGGACGACGCCACCGCAGGCAGCCTATGCCACGACGAAGGGCGGTCTGCTCGGGCTCACCCGCGCGATGGCGCTCGAGCTGGCGCCCCAAGGCATCAGGGTGGTGGCGGTCGGTCCGGGGGTGATCGCGACCGCGATGACCCCCGACACCGAGAAGACCGATGCGATCCCGCTCGGACATCGGTTCGGCGCGCCCGAGGAGATCGGTGAGCTCACGGCGTTCCTGATCTCCGACGCGGCGTCGTACATCACCGGCGAGATCGTCTACGCGGACGGGGGATATCTGCTCACATGAGCCTCATCTACACCCGAATGGGGTCATGCTCCCCTAGGGGAGCATGGGTTGAGGGGGCCGGCCCATGAGGCGCTTTGCCGGCAAGCGGGCGCTGGTGACGGGTGCGGGATCCGGCATCGGGCGAGCCGTCGCGCGACGGCTGGCGGCCGAGGGCGCCGCGGTGGTCGGCTTCGATAGCTCGGCGGCCGGCCTCGAGGAGACGTTCGGCGATGCCCCGGATGCACGGCGTGTCGTGGATGTGGCCACGAGCGAGGGCCTGCGTGCGCTGATCGGCGCGGGACCGGCCGACGTGCTCGTCAATGCGGCCGGTGTCCTGATCCGTCACGGCGTCCTCGAGCACCCACTGGAGGATTGGAACAGGACGCTGGAGGTGAACCTGAAGGCGCCCTTTCGGCTCTCGCGCGAGTTCGCCCGCGGCCACGTGCGGCGCGGCACACCCGCGACGATCGTCAACGTCTGCTCGATCGAGTCGTTCGTCGCGCTCGCCGGTCACGCGGCGTACACGGCATCCAAGAGTGGCCTGCTGATGCTCACGCGCGCCTTTGCGCTCGAGCTTGCGCCTCATCGGATACGAGTCAACGGCATCGCCCCCGGCGTGACCGAGACGGGCATGAACGCCGCCATGCGCGCCGATCCCGACGCCGCCGGGACCCTGGCGAGCGCGATCCCGATGGGTCGCTTCGCCGATCCCGAGGAGCAGGCGGCCGGGATCTGCTTCCTGGCCTCCGAGGAAGCCTCCTACATCACCGGGGCGGTGCTCAGGATCGACGGCGGGTGGCTCACGCGCTGAGACGAAAGGATCGCGCGGCGCCGGCGTCTTACCTGCTGACCCCCGCCCTGAGCGGCGGACCGGTCCTATGCGACGCCAACGACCGTAGGAGCCTTCATGAAGACACCGACCACCTGCCTGATCGCCGTACTGGGCGCATCAGCCCTGCTGGCCGCCGGCTGTGGCAGCTCGAGCAAATCCTCGAGCTCAGCATCCGTCGCGGCGACGACCCCGACGACGAGCGAACGGAGCTCGACCGCCGCAGCCACGACAACCCCTGCGTCGGGCGCTGCCGTCACGATCGCCGTCAAGCACTCCAGCAAGCTCGGCACGATCCTGGCAGCCGGCTCGAAGAAGTTAACCGTGTACATGTTCTCAGGGGACAAGGGCGCCTCGTCGGGCTGCTCGGGCGCGTGCGCCTCCGTCTGGCCGCCGGTGACGACGAGCGGCAGCCCGAAGGCTTCCGGCGCGGCGATGTCGGCCGATCTGGGCACGATCACTCGCTCGGACGGCGCCACCCAGGTGACCTACAAGGGCCACCCGCTCTACTACTTCGCCAACGACAAAGACTCCGGCGACGCCTACGGCCAGGGAGTCAAAGGGTTCGGGTCTGACTGGTACGTGCTCTCGCCCAGCGGGAGCAAGGTGGACAAGTCCTGACGGGCAAGCCTGTCCTCGAGTCCTGAGGGCCGAGCACGGCCCCGGGTTGGGGCCAAGGCGGGGGAGGGCTGGCTCCCCCGCCGGCCCTCCCTGACTTGGATTCAGTGCACGACGATCTTGCCGCGCATGCCTTCCGAGACATGGATCGTGCAGTGGTAGTTGTACGTGCCGGACCGGGTGAAGCGCACGCTGAACAAGCCTTTCGTCATCGTGCGCGATTTGAAGCTCCTGGCGGTCACGTTGTGTTCGTGGCCTCTGTCGGTCCACAGCCACGTCACCGTGTCGCCGCGTTTGATGCTCAGCGTGCTCGGGTGGTACCTGGTGCGAGTCATGCTCACCGTGTGCCCGCTCGCGGCATGACCGCCGCCCGTTGCGAACGCCGGAAGCGCCATGCCCGTCGCGGCGGCGAGCGTCGCAAGCGCGCAGGCAAATGTTCGTGCTCTCATCGTTGAGACTCCTCTCTGCGGGCTCTCCGCACTGTCGCTAACAGGACAGACTCCGAGCCTGCGCGGGACCTTCCCGGTCAG
>DASUDH010000150.1:0-2479 GCA_036275675.1 Solirubrobacteraceae bacterium
GGCGATCGACGATCGTTTCCATGCGCGGGTGGCGCCTGCGTGCTGAACGCGGTCGGATCCCCAGGGCGTCAGGGCGCGGTTCCGGGCGAATTTGGGCGGCTACTTTCCTTGCGATTCTACTAGTAGGCCTCGGCCTCTGCCTCCATCACGGCCAGCCGCGAGTACTAGTCTGAAGTTGCGGCTGCCGACGGTCCGTTTTTGCCCCGATTTTCGGGCTTTTCCGGGGCTGGGGGCCTGTCTGGCTCGTGGCTACGTGATCTGGGGGACGCGCTCGTCGATCAGTGCGAGCGCGCGTGCCTGGAGCTCGGTCGGGGTGCTCAGCTGCGGGAAGGTCGCCTCGCTGTCCTTGACCCGGATCGTGTTGCGGGTGCGGTTCTCGAGCTCGTCGAAGAGGCTGGCGATCGTGTGGCAGGGCTCCTGCTGGCGGGTGCGGCGGCGGCCGGCCTTGCGGGTCGCATCCGGCGAGCGGGTGGCCTTGACGACCGGGTCTGTGTTGGAGCGAGGGTTGTCGTCCTGGAAGAGCAGCTCCGCCCACGCGTGGCGCAGGTGCCAGCGCACATACTCGGCCAACATGCAGATCAACAAATGGCAGCGGACGCGGTCCTCCAGGCGGTGGTGGATCGGACGGACCTCCAACGGGCCCTTCAGGCCACCAAAGCCCTTCTCTGCCTCCTTGAGCTGCTTGTAGGCGCGCACGATCCCGCCAGCGGCGAGCTCTTCGCAGTCGATCCGCCCGGCACGGATCACGTAAATCCCGTCAAGCTCCGTTTCCAACGCAATCTGCTCCTGCTTGCGCTCATACGTGAAAGTGTCATCGGTGATATTCACCTGAAAGTGTTTCTTGACCTTGTAGCGGTTCCACACCGCACCGACCGCAAGGCCGATCTCGGCCTCACCTTGCAGCGTGCCCGCCTCAACGCGGCGCTTGATCTCACCCAGATCCTTCTCGGTGCCCGCAAGCAGCTCTCGGCGCTTGCGGGTGCGCTCCTCGGCCACCAGCGGGTTGCGACACACAACCAGCCGCTGGCCGGGGTACAGCTTCTCGCAGGCGATCTCGGCCAGGTTGAGCTCGTCGAACACCGACAGCTGCAGGCAGCCCTCCTTGACCAACGCTCTGACCTGTGGCGCCTTCAGCGCGGTAATGAACCCGAACTCGGCGGTCTCCGAGATCAGTGTCACGTTCTCCTTGGTGCCGATCCCGCGATCACTTACCACGATCACGCGTGAGAGCCCGAACCGCTGCTCGAGCTTCTTCACCTGTGAGGGCAGCGTCTGTGAATCCTTCAGTGACCCTTCGAACGCGTCGATCGCGACCGGCCGCCCGTCACTGTCACACACCAGCCCGTACTCGACCTGCATCCGCCCACGCTTGCCCGACCCATGGTCATAGCCGAACCGCGCCAGCGGGCAGGTGCGCCCCTCAAAGTACGAGCAGGAGACGTCGTACAACGCAAGCTCACCCTCTTTCAGGTGCCGGCGCGCGAGCCGCTGCTCGATCGCATCCTGACGCCCAAGCAGCCAGTCCATCGCCGCGTACAAGTCATCGTGCACCGCGCCCTGCACACCCAGCTCCTCCCCCAGCGTGCACGAGTGAAGCTGCCGCGTGCACGCGAGCTTTGAGCCCGCGTCGAGCACCCGGCCGGCGATCATCGCCAGGCACAGATCCCGCTCGCGCGACGGCACGCGGTCGAGCAGCCGCGCCACGCCCAGCCGCCGGGCGGCGGTGAGCACCGCCTCCACATGCCCGTGCTTGCGCGAGCGCACAATCTCGAACGCCTCGCCCGCCGGCACCAGCGTCACCCCCCTGAGCGCGAGCGTCAGCGCCTCGATCGCCTCGGGCGGCAGCCCGGAGACGTTCGCGACCGTCTCATGGCGCACCCGCCGACCCTCGCGGACCGAGCGGCGCACCAGGTAGGAGTTGTACTCGCGCTCCCCATGCCGACGACTGATCTTGGCCACATGCATCGCACCAGCCGCTCGCACCATGGCGCTCACTATCGCACATCAGCCCACAAATGTCAATAAGATTCTTGGCTACACTGTTGGACCCTAATAGAGGCCGTGATCCCAGCAGCCACAAGGGATCAGGGCGATAAACGGCCGTCTTTCACCCGCAACTTCGGGCTAGAACGCCGGCGAGGTTGGCACGCGCGTGGGCCGCGACCCAAGGTGCCCGCGCAGCCTCGGCGGTGTCGAGCGATCGCCTGAACAGCTCTTCGGCATGGCGCAGGTCTTTGGTGGCCAGAGCGTTGGCACCGAGGCCAGCCAGGGAAAAGGCCGCGTGGTCGCCGAACCCGGCCTCGGCTGCGAGCTCGAGAGCACGGCCGTACGCGTGCACCGAAGCCTCCGCGTCGCCGAGCCGGCGGGCCACCCACGCCTCGAGCAGCCTTGCCGGGACCTGAAACGCGGTGAATCCAATTGCCTGCGAACGATCGTAGGTCTGCGCCGCCATCGCCGCGACCGTGGCGAGATTTCCCGC
>DASUDH010000151.1:0-4113 GCA_036275675.1 Solirubrobacteraceae bacterium
GTCCCCATTGCGCAGGTCGCGCAGCACGAACTCGGCGCACTCGATGGCGGCGTCGAGGTAGGCGCGACCATCGCGCGCGGCTTGCTGTCCGTCCGCGCCATCCGCCGAGGCCGTCGCGAGGTGAGCCCCGACCTCCGCCAGCGCCGAGATCATAAGCGCGTTCCAGCTCGTGATTCGCTTGTCGTCGAGGGCTGGCCTCGTGCGCTCTGCCCGCGCGTCCAGCAACCGCTTGCGAATGCGCTCGCGGGTCTGCCCGTCCGGTCGCGGGCCGCGGTCCTCGAGCACGTTCAAGCCCGGCTGTGGGTGGTGCGGGTCGACGAAGTTGCCCTCCCCGGTGACACCCAGCCAGCGGATCGCAACTTCGGCGTCCTCGCCGAGGATGTCCTCCAACTCGGCGGTCGTCCACACGTAGAAGCTCCCCTCCACACCGCCGGAATCGGCGTCCAATGCGCTGTAGAACCCTCCCTCGGGGCCCCTCATCTCGCGCAGCGCCCAGTCCAGGGTGTCGCCGCACACTCGCAGGAGACTCCGATCGCCCGAGAGCTGAGAGCCGTGCAGATACGCTCGCGCGAGCAAGGCGTTGTCGTAGAGCATCTTCTCGAAGTGAGGCACCGTCCAGCTCGCGTCGACCGCGTAGCGGTGAAAGCCCCCGCCCACCTGATCGTGGATGCCCCCGCCCGCCATCGAGCGCAGCGTGTACAGAGCCATCTCGCGCTCCCCGCGCGCCAGCAGGTACTCGAGGACCGACGCCTGCGGGAACTTCGGCGCTCCGCCAAACCCGCCATTCGCCGCGTCGAACGACTCTCGCAGCCGCTCCACGGCCGTCTCGAGCGCCGTCTCGTCGTACGGCTCCGCACCGGGTCTCAGCAGCGCTCCACCCGATAGCCGCTCGCGCAACCGCTCGCCGCTCGACCTGATCTCCTCGCCGCGCTCGCTCCACGCTTCCGTCACGGCGAGCAGCACCTGGGTGAAGGACGGCATCCCTGGACGTTCCTGTCGCGGGAAGTACGTTCCTCCGTAGAACGGCAGCCCCTCGGGTGTCAAGAACACGTTCAACGGCCACCCGCCATGGCCCGTCATGCCCTGCACCGCCTCCATGTAGAGGGCATCCACGTCCGGGCGCTCCTCGCGATCGACCTTCACGCACACGAAGCTCTCGTTCATCAAGCGGGCCGTGTGCCCGTCCTCGAAGGACTCTCGCTCCATCACGTGACACCAGTGGCACGAGGAGTAGCCGATCGAGACGAGCAGCGGCACGTCCCGCTCGCGCGCACTCTCCAGCGCCTGCGGCCCCCACGGCAGCCAATCGACCGGATTCTCCGCGTGCTGGCGCAGGTAGGGGGAGCTCTCGTTCGCGAGCGCGTTCGTCATGCGCTCAGCGTAGACGCGCGAGCGACGGCTCGGGAAAGCGAAGGTCGAGGGCCGTGCCGCGCCCGCCGCGGGCGTCCGCACGCGCGAGTCTCAGCTTGGCGATGTTCACGCTGAAGCGGCGCCCGCCGAGCGTGCCGCTCACGCTGGGCGCGCCGATGCGGATCGTGCCCCTGGCGGCCCGCGAGCCTTCGACGCGCAGGTTTGCGGGTCGCAGGCGGCCGTGCACGATCGTAAACGTCCCGCTGAGCTGCACCCCCGGCACGAACGAAAGGCGGTGCAAGCGCAGGGTCGAGGAGCTTATCCGCGCATACCCGCCCCTCAGTCCGCCGAAGCTCGATCCGCTCGGCAGCGCCTGCGCGGCCTGCAGCGTTGCGCCGATCACCTGGCGTTCGAGGTCGACGATCGTGTCGAGCGCAACGGCCAGCGTGCTACCCGCGCGCCCCGCCACCCCACCGACCGGTTTGACGCGCGAGAGCTTGGTGGGCGTGATCGGCGTCGGGGTGAACGGATTCTGCGTCGCCTTGCACGGCAGCGCCGTACCGCCCGCAAAGAAAGCCTTCACCGCCGCCTGCGCGCAACCGCTGTAGTCAGCGCCGATAACCGAGTGTCCCGTATGAGGGACCAGCACGAGCTGCGCGCCGGCGATGCGCGCCGCCACCGCTTCGCCGCCCGCGGTCGGCGGTCGCAGTTCCTGGGCGCCCGAGAGGATCAACGTCGGCACGCTGGGCAGCGGGGGGCTTGGCGGCGGCGCGGGCGCGACGTTCGGCCACCGGGCGCAGTCCGGCAGCACGCTGTCCGCCCACTCGACGCTCGCGTCGAACGGATAGAAATCGGATCCCGGCAGCGTGCGCAGGGCGGCCTGCGCTTCCGCGACCCGTGTGCCCGGCGGCGCCGATCGCTGCCACGGGAACGCCGCCTCTTCGCAGGTCGTGTCCGCGAACAGCGCTTCGTCGATCCCGCTGGGGCTCGCGTCAGGTTGCCACGCGGGCGCCGCACCGCCGTGCTGGGTATCGGCCGCCGCCGCGACGGGCGTCGGTGTGCCCGGCAGGTTTGGAACGAGTCCCTCCGACAGCAGGTTCAGGCGCAGCAGTGGGTCGGGATCGCCTCGCAACGCCGACTGCACCGAGGCCGGGAGCAGGGCCCGCAGCGCCGGGTTGAGGTCGCCCGCGCCGATCAGGTTGAGCAGGTCGACGTCGGACATGATGGAGGAGTGTCGCCGTCCCGACCCGTCGTACACGGAGCCGTTCAGCGCGTGCTTGTGCAGCCGCGCCGCCAGGCGCGCGACGTCTCCGAGCAGGTTGGTCGCGATGCCGGCGCACGCCCTCCCCGAGCACAGCTCTTCGAATACCGGCTTCATCGCCTTGAACATCGACACGGAGAACGGGTCGGATCGCTCGGGCGGCACCACCGAGTCGAGCAGCAGCGCTTCGACGTTCTGCGGATACCGTTCGGCATACTCGAGCGCCACCTTCGTCCCGTAGGACACGCCGAACAGCACGAGCTTCCGATAGCCAATCGCCTGGCGGATCGCCTCGATGTCGGCCACCGATTCCTGCGTCGTATAGGAGCCGCGCGCCGCGCCGATCTGAAGCGCGCACCGTTCGAACGCCTGAACGAGCGTTGCGAGCGCTGATTCGCCTTCGAGCGCTCCGCAGGCCAGCGGCCCCGACGTTCCCGTGCCGCGCTGATCGAACACGACCAGGTCGCGCGCGCCGAGCGCGGGCGCGACGGCCGTAGCGGTCTGGCGCGCCAGTGGGAGCGCCGCCTGGCCGGGACCGCCCGCCAGCGCCACGACCGCCGCGCCAGCGGGCGCCGCACCGGCTTGCAGGCGCTCCAGCTCGAGCGCCACCGTGCCTGTCACCGAGCCGCCGCGGTCGAGCGGTACGCTCAGCGTTGCGCACGAGAACCCCTGATCTGCTCGGCACGGCGCGAACGTCATCGCCGTGGCCGCGGGGGCCAGGGCGAGCGTGAGCGAAGCGAGCGGCGCGCCGAGCACGAGTATCGAGGTCCGCCTCCGCACTCCGAAAGACGTTATCGACGTTCTCCGCGAACGCCGGAGGTCATCGCTCCAGGGCGACGGCCCCCGCGATGCCCTTGCGTGCGCGCGTGTCGAGTCGCTCAGGAGGGCGCGCCGAAGACATACCGCAACAGCGCCCCCGTGCCCTTCCCTCGCAGGCTTGCGAGGCGCTTGGGGCTTGCGAGGAGGCTGCTCAGGCGGGATTGTGCAGCCAGGGTGGAGCCCAGTCCGGGGCCAGCGGACGCCGGGGAGGCAAGGCGCACGTGTCGTCCTCCGAGCACGCCCGTAAGCGCGCCGCGGGCGCCCACCCTGAGAGTCCCCCGCGCGGCCGCCGATCCGCCTATACGCAGGGAGCCGCCACGAGAGGAGGAGACCTTGCCGCTCACGGTGACCCCCGGCACGTAGGAGTAGCCGCGCAGCACGAGCGCGCCATGGATAAGCCCGCCCCAGCCGGCGCGCAACCCGCCGACTCGCAGCGGTGAGGACCCGAACAGCGCTTCAACCGGGTGTTCGAGGATCGCCAGCAGCAGTTGGCGGCCGAAGTCGGCGAGCGTCAGCGCGGCTGTGTGGAGGGTACGGCCCGGCAGTCCGTGCGTGCCCCTCACGGGCGGCACTGCCGCGATGCTCTGTGGCGGGAGCGGGGTCGGCAGCAGAAACGGCGGGGGCGTCCTGTCTGTGCACTGCTTGATGGGCCTGCCGGCGAACAGCGCCTGCAGTGCGTTGTG
>DASUDH010000152.1:0-3266 GCA_036275675.1 Solirubrobacteraceae bacterium
CGCGAGCTGGAGCGCCAGCTCGCTTTCAGGGAGTCGCTTGGCCTGCGCGCGGCGCGCCTGCGCGCGAGCGAGGCGCGCGAGCGTGAGCCGGCGCTCGCCCCGACCGTGCGCCTGGCGCTCCATGCGCCCGACGATCACAGCGTCGACCCGCGCCGTGTCGTGGCGGCGCTGCGGCGCGCGTGCGAGCAGGCGGGAGTGCAGTTGCGCGAGCGCACACCGGCGCTCTGCGTCGAGCTCGACGCGAGCGGGACGCGCGTCGTCGGGGCGTGCGTCCCGGCGGGTCAGAGGGACGCGGGGTTGGTCGCGGATGTGGGAGGCCATGACTATGCGAGCGGGGAATGTTTGGGGGAGGGTGGGGCGTGCGAGCTGGTGCGCGCGCGCGATGTGGTCGTTGCGGCCGGTGCGTGGAGCGGCGGGCTCGCCGGGTTGCCCGATGGCGCCGGGGTGTCCGTGCGGCCGGTGAAGGGCCAGATCATGCGTCTGCGCGACCCCGCCGGTCCCGGCTTGCTGCAGGGGGTGGTGCGCTTCGAGGGTGGTTATCTCGTCCCGCGCGGCGACGGTCGCTACGTGCTCGGTGCGACGATGGAGGAGCGCGGCTTCGAGCCCGACCCGACCGCCGGAGGGATATACGAGCTGCTGCGCGACGCCCATGAGGTGGTGCCCGGCGTGAGCGAGCTGCAGATCGAGGAGCTGAACGTCGGCTTCCGCCCGGGTACGCCCGACAACGCGCCCGTGATCGGTCCCGGACGGCTCGAGGGGCTCGTGTGGGCGACGGGTCACCATCGCAGCGGCGTCCTGCTCGCGCCGCTCACCGCAGAGCTGGTGGTGGAGCGGCTGTCGTGATCGTTCTGAACGGCGAGCAGCAGGAGCATGGCGCGGGCGAGGCGGTGGTCTCGCTGCTGGAGCTCCTCGGGCTGCCGCCCGATGCGCGCGGTGTCGCGGTGGCCGTGGACGGCGAGGTCGTGCCGCGCGCCAGTTGGGAGACGTTCGCGATCCCCGAGGGCGCGCACGTCGAGGTGCTGACCGCCATGCAGGGAGGATGATGCGGGTATGAGCGATTCTCCGACGCAACTGCAGGCGAAGTCACTCGCCCAGACCGGCGAGCAATGCAACGGGCGTGCCTCGTCCATGCCCGCCGACACCCTCGCGATCGCTGGCCGCACGCTCGGCTCGCGCCTGGTGCTCGGCACGGGTGGCTTCCCATCGCTGCGGCTGCTCGCCGAGGCGATCCGCGCGAGCGGCGCCGAGCTGGTGACCGTCGCGCTGCGGCGAGTCGACCCGGCGGCCCGCGGCTCGCTGATAGGCGTGCTCGAGCAGGAGGGGGTCGAGCTCCTGCCGAACACCGCCGGCTGCTACACGGCACGCGACGCGGTGCTCACGGCCAAGCTCGCCCGCGAGGCGTTCGAGACCGACTGGGTCAAGCTCGAGGTGATCGGCGACGAGGACACACTGCTGCCAGACGCGCCCGAGCTGTTGAGGGCCGCCGAGCAGCTTGTAGACGACGGCTTCGTCGTGCTCCCCTACACGACCGACGACCCAGTGCTGGCGCGTCGCCTGGTCGACGTGGGGTGCGCGGCGGTGATGCCGCTGGGTGCCCCGATCGGCAGCGGCATGGGGATCCGCAACCCCTACAACATCGCGCTGATCCGCGAAGCGGTGCAGGTCCCGGTGGTGCTCGACGCGGGTGTCGGCACGGCCTCCGACGCGACGCAGGCGATGGAGCTCGGCTGCGACGCGGTGATGGTGGCGAGCGCCGTCTCGCGCGCGCAGGACCCGGTTGCGATGGCGGCCGCGATGCGCGCGGCGGTGCAGGCGGGACGGCTGGCCCGCGTCGCGGGACGCATCCCGCGACGCACGTATGCCACCGCCTCGACCCCCCACGAGGGGTTGGCGGACTTCTCGTCCCAGCCTGACTCTTCACCCCAATAGGCGGGGAAGAATGCGCGGAGGGCCCAGCGGATTTTCCAGATCCCGCTTGACGATCCCCTCCGCCTTGCTCTTCCTCGCTGCAGGAGGAGAAAGGCTCCACCCTATGGGCTTGTTCCTTCCTCCTCCGTACGGAGGAGGAAGGCTGCACGGCTGGTGGGGTCAGCTGACGACTTCGATCGCGCCGTTCATCGTGGCCGGGTGAAGCGTGCAGCGGTAGTGGATCACGCCCGCTTTGGTCACCTTGACCCGGAACGTGCCGCCTTCGCCGAAGTTCTTCGAGGCGAATTTCACCGGACCGGAGGCGGAGGTAACGTTGTGTTCGACCGGGTCGTGGTTGGTCCACTCGATCGTGCTCCCCACCTTCACCTTCAGCGTGTCCGGTTCGATCGAGATTTCGTGGTAGGCGATCTTCACCAGCCCGCTCTGTACGGGAGCGTTGGCCGGTGGGCTCGCGTAGTTGATCTTCCCGTTCGCGGTCACACCGCTTTTCGTGGTCCCGGCTGCGCTCGTTGCGGCGGTCGTGGTGCTCGCGCTCGTCGAGCCGTTCGATTTGCTCGACCCACAACCGGCTGTAAGAGCCACGACGGCGCAGGCGGCGAGGACGGTTGCGGCTCTCTTCATCGACAGTCCTTTCGGGGCAAGTTCTCCGAGGGTCCAGCGTGGACCCAACTCGTGGCCTACCATTTCACACTGGCGCTCTTTCTGCCAGTCTGTATCTCACTGCGTCCGTTGACCGCTCGGGGACGATCCCGGATCGTCCGTAGACTGGTCCGTCCGATGCACCCACACCACTTCCTCACCGGGGCTGAGCTCGGCGCGGCAGAGCTCGACGCGCTGCTCGACCGTGCGATCGAGCTGAAGGGCGCTCCGCTCTCCTCGCGTGCGCTCGCGGGACGCGGCGTGGCGCTGATCTTTGAGAAGCCGTCCACGCGCACGCGCCTGTCGTTCGAGATGGGGATCCACGAGCTCGGCGGTCACGCGGTCGTGTTGCGCTCCGGAGAGATGCAGCTCGCGCGCGGAGAGTCGGCGCGCGACACCGCCCTTGTGCTCTCGCGTCAGGTTGCCGCTGTGGGGATGCGCACCGGCCCCGATTCGCTGCTGGCGGAGCTGGCCGAGCACGCGCAGATTCCCGTCTTCAACATGCTCACCGCCCTGCACCATCCGTGTCAGGCGCTCGCCGACCTGATGACGGTGCGCGAGGCGTTCGGGGCGCTCGGCGGACTGCGCCTAGCGTATGTCGGCGACGGCACCAACGTCGCCCGCTCGCTTGCGGTTCTCGGCTCGCTCGCGGGCATGGACGTCGCGATCGCCTCGCCGCCGGGTTACTCGCTCGAGGA
>DASUDH010000153.1:0-4587 GCA_036275675.1 Solirubrobacteraceae bacterium
AGACGGACGTTGGCGTGCAGCAGCGAGCTGACCGCCGGCAGGTCCGCGGCGAGCTGTGCGCGTGCGAGCGGGCTCGCGAGCGGGTGCTCGCCCGGGTGGGGGCTCAGCGTGGGCGCACATCCGTGCAACTGCACGATCCGCGCTAGATATGCCTGGAGCAGCACATCCAGCAAGCGCGCCCCAGCCGCCTCGACGGAGACC
This sequence comes from Solirubrobacteraceae bacterium, assembly GCA_036275675.1. GTDB lineage: Bacteria > Actinomycetota > Thermoleophilia > Solirubrobacterales > Solirubrobacteraceae > Palsa-744. Next base: position 202 of record DASUDH010000153.1, read on the forward strand.
TCGCCGCCCAACCCGCCCACTGAGCCATCGAGCAGCTCGGGATAGCGCACAGCGCCCGGCCAGGCGTCAGCGAGCGTATTCATTGCAGCCCTCACGAGCGGCTCGCTCGTGGTCACCGTGAAGCCCTCCGGGGTCGCGAACGTCTCTTCCATCGGCTGCGCCGACGGCTCGCCCCTCTGGGGGCGCGCGGAGGAGGAGATCCAAAGGCGCTCGATCGCACGGGTGTCAAGCGCGCGGCTCGAGGGGGCCTCCTCGTGACACAGGAGCGTCTGGCGGAACATGCGGTTCTTGAAGAAGTCGAGGTACTGCTCGCGCACAACAACGTCGTCGGGTAGGTCCTCCATCAACTGGCCGGCGCTGTCGGGGACGTCGCGCATCTGGCTCTCGAACAGGTCCGCCTCGGACAGGAAGGCCAGCTGGTGATGGGTGGCGTGCTCCATGAACTCATGGAAGTAGAAGGGGGTGGAGATCTCCGCCAGGTCGTCGTGGAAGAGCAGCGCGGTGCTGTAGCGCAGCATCCTGTCCATGTGCTCGCGCAGCACCTGTGCATAGGGAGAGGGCTCCTCGATCGCGACGATCGCCTGCATCAGCTCCTGTGCCGCCGCGAGCTTGCGCTGCGGGTCCTCGATCTCGCGCACATGGAAACCGAGGATGTCACGTGCCATGTCGCGCAGGTAGCTGCCGGGATAGGCGTTGTAGCTGACGTACGCCACCCCCATCGGCGCCAGGTAGCGGCGCACCCCCGCCAACAGTGCCACGCGCGCGCTGGGCGGGATCCACGAGTAGACGCCATGGCTGAGGATGTAGTCGAAGCTGCCTGCCCCGCCCAGCTCCCGTCCCTCGGGGAGCTCTTCCAGGTCCATGCACCTCAGCTCCACGTTCTCCAACCCCGCCGCCTGCGCCAGCCTGGCGCCGCGCTCGATCGCGCCTGCCGCGGCGTCGATGCCCATCAGCCTCGCCCCCGGCAGCGCCTGTGCTAGCGACAGCAGGTTGCCGCCGTCGCCGCAGCCCAGCTCCAGCACCCTGCTCTGCGCCGCCGGTCGTGGGCTCAAACCGAACAGCCTGGCGATCGCCTCCAGGCGCGCGGGGTGGGTCGCGGGGTAGGCGTACCCCGGGTACTCGAACAGCTCGTACGCGTCGCCCTGGGTGGGCGCCGGGGAGGCGGGCACGCGCTGCTCGCCGTCGCCGACGCCTGGTCGCTCAGATCTTCGCGTTGTTGCCGCTGATGAGGACGCTCACGGGCGACCCCGCCTTGCCGCTCGAGTCGATGGGGACGAACGTCTCCTTGCACTTCTGGAAGGTGAACGTCACCTGCTCCTCCGGCACGAGCTTATGCGACGTTCCGTCGGTGATGCTGGAGATGAGCACGTTCTCGAACGTGAACTTCAGGTAGTCGTGCTGCGTGCCCCCCGCCTTGCGCGCGAACGACAACACCATCTCCTTGTACGAAGTGCCGCCGGCCTCCCCCTTGAACAGCAGCGGCGAGGCCTTGTCGATCGTCTTGGTGATGGTGAAGGACTGGATCGACACCTTGCCGGCGCCGCCACCGCCGCCCGAGGCACCCTGGGCGTGCGTGCCCAGCGAGAACGAGTCGACCAGGATCTGGTCCTTGTGCCACTTGTCGGTGGACTCGCCCTTGATCCCCTCGATCTTCAGGAAGGTGTGGCCGTTGCCGCTGATCCCGAAGCTCGTGTCGCCGATCAGGGGCGCGCCGGGGGCGCCGTTCGCACCCTGACCGCCGGCGGGACCCTGCGGCCCGGTGACGCCCTGGAGTCCGGGAGGGCCTTGCTGGCTCCAGGTGATCGTCGACTCTTCCTTAGCGCGGCACTGATACTCGTCGGGCGTCGCGTTGGGGAGAGTGCTCTTGCTCGGATCGATGACTCGCAGCGTGCCCGCAGGCTCGGTAGCTATGGGACCTCCCGCGACGCCGTTGATCGTCAGGCCACTTGGGCCCGCATAGCACCCCATGATCGTCCCGTCGCCACCGGGGATCGACCCGACGGCCACGGCCGCCCCCGCCCCGAGCGCCGCCGTCGTCGGCAGCGCGATCTGCAGCGCCCTTTTCGAGTTGCGCATCCGCTGGACGGCCTGCGCGATCCGGCTTGCCTCTTCCGCGCTCATGCTCACCTGCTCCCAAAGTCACCCAGGTCGCGACGAGCACGCCTCTCGCTCCTCGTCGCCTGTCGCGCGGTACCAAATCAGAAGGCCCGCATCCTGTCAAGAAGATTCGACGATCGTCCGTCCTGCTCGACGAACACACACCGATACACCCGACCGACTCGGTAGGCTGCCTACGCCACTACCTCCACCCCGACGAGGTCCTCAGCATCCATGCTCCCGGGGGTCTCGTGCGCGAGCACGGCGTCGAGCGCGGCGATCGCGACCGCGAGCTGGTCGAGGTCGGGCTCGCGCGTGGTGAGCAGCTGCAGCTTCAGCCCCGGCCACATCACGGCCCTCACCCAGCGCCGCGAGCGGTTGCGCCCGGCGAACTTGATGATCTCGAAGGAGATCCCGGCGATGATCGGCACGCCGAGGATGCGCGTGGCGACGAGCAGGTACCAGGCGGGCAGGCCGACAGCGCCGAACACGAAGATCGACACGACCATCACGATCAGCAGGAAGCTCGTGCCACAGCGCGGGTGCAGACGCGAGAAGCGCTGCGCGTTCTGCGGGGTGAGCGGCAGACCGGCCTCGAAGCACGAGATCGTCTTGTGCTCGGCGCCGTGGTACTCGAACACGCGCCGCAGGTCGCGGATGCGCGAGAGCAGCACCATGTAGCCGAGGAAGATCGCGGTGCGCACGATCCCCTCGACGACCCAGAACAAGGCCGAAGAGTGCAATTGGTGCTTGACGAGGCTCGTGAGGCCGAGCGGCAGCAGGAAGAACAGGCCGATCGCGAACACGAGCGAGACGACGACCGTCCCGGCCCATATGCCCGCGCCTATCTCCAGCGGTTCCTCGTCTGACTCGCCTGCCGGCAGCTGCGCGTTGGCGGAGATGCCGAGCGCCTTGAAGCCGATCGCGAGCGAGGAGCCGAGCGCGACGATCCCGCGCAGCACGGGCACCCGCAGCCAGCGGTGACGCGCGAGCGCGGAGGAGAGCGGGAACGTGGTGACCTCGATCTCGCCGAGAGCGTCCTGCGCCGCGGCCGCACCGTCGGGTGGGCTCGCCCCATCCCCGGAGGTCGCCTCAAACTTACCCCGATCCGCCGTCGAGCTCGGCTTGCGCACCGCCACCGCCCAGTGGCGCACCCCGCGCATCATCACTCCCTCGAGCACCGCCTGACCACCGAGCGGGGCGTCGCGCTGCGCCGTCAGCCCGCCATCAGGGGGTCGAGCGCCAGCGCTGGCCTGAGTCCCCGAGCTGCCCGCCTGGCGGTCGGCGTGCTCGACAGCCGCCGCCTGGAGGTTGCTCGTCTGCACCCTCCCACCGGCGCCCGGTCGAGGGGACATCGTCTTACTCGGAGCGCGCCTGAGCCTGAGCGCCGCCCGACCGATCAGAGGTCGGAGGGACCTCCAATCGACCAGCGCCGCGCAGGCGTCCCTTGGCCACCCGGCGTTGGAAGCGCTCTACACGCCCACCCGTGTCCACGAGCTTCTGCCGTCCCGTGTAGAACGGGTGACAGTTGGAGCACACCTCGACGTGGAGCTCCTCTTGGGTGGCGCGCGTGGTGAACTCGTTGCCGCATGTGCAGCGCACGTGCGCCTGGACATAGTTGGGGTGGATAGAGGCCTTCATGCTCAGGGCATTCTAGCGATCGGCGGGCCGGGGAGCGGAGGGTCCTCGGGCGGCGCTGGCGGAAGCTCCAATCACGCGACAGGCGCGACATCGATGTCGACGCCTGCCTCAGGCTATAGGCGTCGGCGCCGGCGTCTGCTTGACCTGGGCGGAGAGTATCGGTTGCAGGCAGCGCGGCGTGCGCAGCTCGGCACGCTTGAGGACGTGACCCCTCTCGCCCAGCCAGCGGAAGCGCACCACGACCCGATAGGCGGCGGGGGCGGCGAGGTTGGTGACCTGCTTGACGTACTTGTAGATCTTCACGCCCGCTTCCGAGCCGCGCCATATGCCGAAGCCGGGAGCGAGGATCGTGTGGAAGGTGGCTTCGCCGCGCAGGCGCTGCTGGAGCTCGATCCGCATCCCCATCCGGTGGGTCGTGCCGGTGGCGACCATCTGCGCCGTGAACGTCGCCGAGCGTTCTGCCTGGACGGTCGAGGTGATGCACTGTTCGAGCGCCACCGAGTAACCCGGCCCGCCGGGACCAGTAGTCGTGGAGCTGTCGCGTGCGCCTCCCTGCGCGGACGCGATCTGCGCGCAGCCGCAGGCCATGAGCACGCACGCCACGATCGGCGCCGCCTTGACAGCCAGGGTGGAGTTGAACGCCATCAA
>DASUDH010000154.1:0-5383 GCA_036275675.1 Solirubrobacteraceae bacterium
CGTCCTGGATGTAGAGCGTCAGGTAGAGGAACATCGCGAAGGCCGAGCCCGACAGCGTGAAGGCGACCAGGCTGGCGCCCGCGAACGCGGGGCGGCGGAACAGCGACAGGTCGAGCATCGGGCGCTCCTGAAGGCTCTCCGCGACCAGGAACAGCGCGAGCAGCACCCCCGCCCCTGCCAGCATGGAGACGATCTCGGTGGAGCCCCATCCCAGGTTGTTGCCGCGCACGAGCGCGAACACAAGCAGGAACAGCGAGCCGGAGAACGCGCCCAGTCCCGCCCAGTCCACGCGCGTGGCGTGCGGGTCGCGCGACTCGCTCACGCGCGCCAGCGTGAGCGCCACGGCGATCGCGCCGATCGGCAGGTTGACGAAGAAGATCCACTCCCACCCGATCGCGGAGGTGATCACGCCTCCGATCAGCGGGCCGGCGGCGACGGCCGCGCCGGTGACTGCCCCGAACACACCGAACGCCACGCCGCGCTCACGCCCATGGAAGGCCTGCGCGAGCAAGGCGAGCGAGGTCGCGAACATGAGCGCTCCGCCGATCCCCTGGACGCCGCGCGCGAGGTTGAGCATGAGCGGGCTCACCGACAGGCCGCACAAGGCCGAGGAGGCGGTGAACACGACCAGCCCGATCGTGAACAGGCGTCGGCGGCCGAGCAGGTCGGCGAGTGAGCCGCCGGTGAGCAGGAAGGCGGCGAGCGTGAGCGAGTAGGCGTCCACCACCCACTGCAGATCCTGGAAGCTCGAGTGCAATGAGCGCTGGATCGCGGGCAGCGCAACGTTGACGACGGTGATGTCGAGCAGCAGCATGAAGATCGCCACGCATACGGCGATCAACGTCCACCACTTGCGCTCGATCGCCGGCCTGCGCTCCATCATTCGACAGTAGCGGCGATCGGCGGATGGGACTCCATCTCTTGCAAGCGGTGGCGCACCCGGCGACGAGTGCTAGAGAGCTCCTTGCGCAGCTTGGCGAGCTCGGAGGTGCGGTGCTCGACGAGCTCGAGCTGGCGGTCGAGGTGGCCGAGCGCCTCTTCCAGCAGTTCGCGGCGGCGTTCGGGGTGGACGTCGTCGCGGCGCAGCTCGGCGCGCACGGCCGCGCGGGCCTCCTCTGCCGCGAGCAGGTCCTTGAGCTCGTCGAGCGTCACGCCGAGCAGCTCCTTCAGGCGTATCACCTCGCGCAGGCGCTCGACCTCCGCGGGCGTGTAGAGGCGGTGGCCGCCGGACGGGCGCTCGGGGGCGTCGGGAAGCAGACCGATCTCCTCGTAGTAGCGGATCGTGCGCGGGGTGGTGCCGGCGAGCTTGGCGACGTCGCCGATGCGCAGACTCTGCTCAGACGCGCTCATAGGAGAGCGCCTCGATGGCGTGCTCGCGTGCTGGAACGGTGGTTTGGCGAGGGCGCAGGAGGCACACGAACGCCCCCACCACCGAGGTGGCGACGAGCACCCACAGGGCGATGTGCATGTTGGCGATGAACGGGTCGAGCTTCTGGGCGGAGAGGCCGCGCGTGAGACCCGAGAAGACGGCGAACAGCGTCGACTTCGGCACCGCCGAGGTGACGATCGCGAGCACGAACGCGATCGACAGGACCGCGCCCGTGTTCTGCAGGAGCGTGCGCGCGCCGGCGGCGACACCGCGGCGCTGGGCCGGCACGATGCCCATCATGGCGGCGGTGTTAGGGCTGTTGAACATGCCGGAGCCGATGCCGACGAGCGCCAGCCAGATCATGCTCTGCCAGTAGGGGGTGTGGACCCAGAGCGTGGTCATCGCCGCGAGGCCCACCCCGGTGACGATCATCCCGGCTGCGGCCAGGCCGCGCGAACCGTGGCGGTCGGCGTAGATGCCGGCCACTGGAGAGGCGACGAGCATCCCGAGCGCGAGCGGCATCAGCTTGATGCCGGCTTCGATCGGGTCGTTGGACTGGGCGCCCTGGAAGTAGAACACGAACAGGAACATCAGCGCGAAGCGCGCCATCCCGTTGATGAAGGCGGCGGCGGTGGCGGCCGCGAACAGGCGGTTCTCGAAGATCGACAGGTCGAGCATGGGGGCGCGGGTGTGGCGCTCGACGAAGACCCACAGCGGCAGCAGGACGGCGGCGCAGCCCACACCGCCGATCACGACAGGGTCGGTCCAGCCCGAGAGGCCTCCCTTTGAGACGCCCAGGACGAGTCCGGTGAGGCCGACGACGAACGCGGTCGTGCCGAGCGTGTCGAAGCCGCGCACCCGGTCGGGCTTTGAAAGCTCTCGCAGGACCAGGGCTCCCCAGGCGGCGCCGGCGAGGGCGAGCGGGACGTTGAACCAGAAGACCCAGTGCCAGGAGATCTCCACGAGCACCCCCCCAAGCACCGGTCCGAGCACGAGCCCGATCGCGGCGACCATCGTGTTGGCGCCCATCGCCAGCCCGAGTTGCTCCTTGGGGAAGGCGTCGGTCACGAGCGCGGCGGCGTTGGCGAACAGGAACGCGGAGCCGATCCCCTGCATCACGCGCCAGCAGATCAGGATGGTCGCGTCGGTCGCGAAGCCCGCCCCGAGCGAGGCGAGCGCGAACACTAGGAAGCCGCCGACATAGGCGCGCTTGCGCCCGAACAGGTCGCTGAGCCGCCCCGCCGTGAGCACGAGCACCGTGGCCGCAATCAGATAGGCGAGGATCACCCACACGAGCGCGAGCAGGCTCGTGTGCAGCGAGCGCTCGAGGCTTGGCAGGGCGATGATGAGCGTGCCCGAGTTGGTGGCTGCGAGCAGCATGCCGAGGCTCGTGCACGACAATGCCCACCACTTGTAGCTCTCGTGGTGCGCGTGGACGCCCAGGCGGGTTTGTGAACTTGACGTGAACGTAAAGATCAGGATAGCGCGTCTCGCGGGCTGCTGCTAGAACGTCGGAGATGAGCGAGCCCGAGCCGACCAAGAGCGACGAGCAGTGGCGCGAGGAGCTGACGCCCGAGCAGTACGACGTGTTGCGCCGTGCGGGCACCGAGCCGCCGTTCAGCGGCGAGTACGTCTACAACAAGGCATCGGGCTCCTACCGCTGCGCCGGCTGCGGCAGCGACCTGTTCAGCTCTGAGACGAAGTTCGAGTCGGGCACAGGCTGGCCGAGCTTCACCGAGCCCGCGGTCGCCGAGGCGGTCGAGCTGCGCCCCGACAACAGCCTGTTCATGCGCCGCACCGAGGTCGTGTGTCGCCGCTGCGGCGGCCATCTCGGCCACGTGTTCGACGATGGCCCCGGCCCGACAGGGCAGCGCTTCTGCATCAACTCCGCCGCGCTCACGTTCGAGGTCGAGCCCTAAACTGAGGCGCTCGATGGTGATGATGGAACAGTCCAAGCGGCTGTCCGAGCCGTTGCGCTGGACACGCGCCGGGCGGATCGCCGTGCTCGCCACGGGCGCGTGCGTGCTAGCGGCGGTCGTCGTGCTCGCGGCGGTCGCGCTCACGAGCGCGCCGCGCGACCGCGCGGGCTGCATCGACCTGACGTTTCCGAGCTCGCTCGGGGGCGCCAACGTGTACGCGTGCGGACAGCGCGCCAGGGAGCAGTGTGCCTCGCCGCGCACGATCCCCCTGCCGGCGCTCACGGTCGCGCGGGCTTGTCGCCGCGCCGGTCTGCCGGTCGGCGCGTAACGCGCCAAAAGTCGAAGCCGCGGGGCGCGTCACGCCGGCGGCGCGGACCTCGACGTACCCCGCGTGGTGCACAGACGCGTGTAGCACCAGATCGAAGTGCACGGCTACCGGGCGTTGAGCGTCGCAGGTGTGTGCTCGCCCATCCCAACCCACCAGCGCACGTTTAGACAAATGTCGAAAGGGATCGCGCAAGCGTTGGCCACGGTGTCCCTACCGACGGGACGCGCCGGCGGTTTTGATGTCCTCACCGCACTGGCATGCTCGCGCTCGGTCCTCGGGCGCGAGCGTCAACACGTACACAAGGTAGGGAAACGGAGGCACATGGCTGAATGGCTTGCATACCCACAATGGCTGAACCCGGGAGACAACGCCTGGCAGCTCACCGCGGCGACCCTGGTCGGCCTGATGAGCATCCCTGGCCTGGCGGTCCTCTACGGAGGCGTCATGCAGAAGCGCTGGTCGGTCAACAGCATGATGCTCACCTTTGTCGCCTTCTCGCTCGTCCTCGTCGCGTGGTGTCTGTGGGCGTTCAAGATGGGCTTCGGCACGCCGATCGGCAAAGGCACCGGGTTCTTCAGCACGTTCTGGGGTAAGCCCGGCAGCGTGCTCGGCCATGTCGGAGAGGAGGGTCAGGCCTCCATTCCGCTGATCACGTCGGGACCGCCGTTCCACTTCCCGACCGCCTCGCTCGTGTACTTCCAGTTCGTGTTTGCCGCGATCACGCCGATCCTGATGCTCGGCTCGGTGCTCGGGCGCATCAACTTCAAGGCGTGGATCCCGTTCGTGCTGCTGTGGATCACGTTCGTCTACACGGTCAACGCGTTCCTCATCTGGGGTGGTGGCTACTTCTCGGCGCATGGCGCGATCGACTACTCGGGCGGCTATGTCATCCACCTGGCGGCCGGCATCTCCGGTTTCGTCGCGGCCGCGGTCATAGGGCCGCGATTGCAACGGGATCGCGAGGTCGACGCTCCCAACAACCTGTTGATGGTGGCCGTCGGGGCGGGCCTGCTGTGGCTCGGCTGGAACGGCTTCAACGGCGGCGACTCCTACTATGCGGGCCCCAACGCCTCGGCGGCGGTGCTCAACACGAACCTCTGCACGGCTGTCGCGATGCTCGTGTGGATCGCCTGGGACTACATCTTCCGCGACAAGCCGTCGCTGATCGGCTCGGTCAACGGGATGATCACCGGCCTAGTGGCGATCACGCCGGCAGCCGGCTTCGTCAACGGCTACGGGGCGATCATCATCGGCGTCGTCGCCTCCACGATCGTGTGGATGGCGATCCGCTTCCTCAGCAGGGCGCCGGTGTTCCGGCACGTGGACGACACGCTCGGCGTGATCTATACGCACGGGGTCGCCGGCCTGACGGGTGGTCTGCTCGTCGGGTTGCTCGCCAACTCGAAGATGATCGAGTACTTCGGGGTGGGCAAGACCGCGAGCATCTCGTTCATCGGCGGAACCCACCTGTTGCGCTGGCAGGCCGAGACCGCGCTATGGGTGATCCTGTTCAGCGGGATAATGACGTTTATCCTGCTGAAGATCGTCGGGATCTTCGTCCCTCTGCGACTCTCCGACAAGGAGCTCGAGATCGGCGATCACGCGATCCACGGCAACGAGGTCTACCCCTCGGACGTGCCCACCCTCGGTGGACCCCACGCCCCGGGATGGCAGACGCCGGAGCCGGCGGGCAGCGCCATATAGCCACAGTCCGGGTGGGCGCGTCTCCTCTGTGCCCACCCGGTCATGTGTAGCGGACCCGGGGGC
>DASUDH010000155.1:0-3716 GCA_036275675.1 Solirubrobacteraceae bacterium
GGAGCGCTTCAAAACGATGCCCCGCGCGCGCGCGCGGGGCATGCTGAAACTTGAACCGCACACCCCGTATGTGCTGTTCCCCGCGGACCCCGATCGCCCGGAGAAGCGCCACGACCGCGCGCTGGCGCTCGCGCAGGCGACCGGAGCGCGGCTGCTCACGCTCGGGGGCGTGGATCCGGAGCGCGTGCCGCTGTACGTGAACGCGTCGAACGCGGTGCTCGTGCCCTCCGCGCGGGAGGGCTTCGGGTTGGCGGTGCTCGAGGCGCTCGCGTGCGACGTGCCGGTGCTGGCAACCCCCGTCGGGGTCCACCCGCGGGCGCTCGACGGGCTGGCGGGCACGCTGTGCGCGCCGTTCGAGCTCGGGCTCTGGGCGGCCGCGCTCCAACCCCCCCTGGCCGACGAGGACCCGCGCGTGGCAGGCCGCGCGCGCGCGGAGCCGTTCTCGGCGGCGCGCATGGCAGAGCGGGTTGCCGCCGCATGGGGCTCGCTCGTCGCGGATGCCGGATAGCATTGGAGTCGTGGCAGGCGCGGATGAAGCCGAGCAGACGCCGCAGGCACCCGAGCAGGCGCCACAAGCGCCCGACCGAGCGCCTGAGCAGACGCCGCAGGCACCCGGATTCGGCGAGCGTGGACGCATGCGCCGTCGCGCACGCTTCCTGCGCAAGGCGCGCGAGCTCGCCTATCGCGATCTAGGCGGACTCGTGTTCGACCTGCACCGCTTCGGCCGCCGCAACGACCGGGTGGTGATGGCCAAGCTCGCGACGCTGCGCCAGATCGACACGGAGCTGCGCGCGCTCGAAGAGGCCCTGCGCGACCGCAGGCCGGTGACGGTGCTACGCGAAGTGGGGATCGCGGCGTGCCCGCGCTGCGCAGCCATCCACGGCAGCGACGACCGCTTCTGCCCCGGCTGCGGGCTGGCGTTCGACACGCACGCCGACCGGCCGCTCTCGACCGCGCCGGTCAATCGGCCGGCGCAGGTCGAACAGGCACAAGCGCCGGCCCGGCAGGCACAAGCCCCCGCGCCGGCCCTGCAGTCTCCGGCCATCGCACAAGCGCGTGTCGCTACACCGGCGTCGGCCTCAACACCGGCCTCGACCCCAACACCGGCGCCGGCCCCACCACCAGCACCGGGGGCGCCGCTCGCGACGCAGGTTGAAAGAACACCCGCTACGGCACAGCCCACGGGCCGGGCATCGCCCGCTCCCGCACAGCCGCCTGCCCACGAGCCGGCGAGTCCAGTCGCCTCTCCGGTCGCCGGTCAGACTCCCGCGCAGGCTCCGCCGGCGCCCGCCGACCGCGGTGAGCCGGAGCGGATGGAGGAGGACGAGCCGACCCAGATCCTGCGACCCCCGGCGAGGGGCGCGTGAGCGTAGCCACGGAGGGGTCGGTGGGCGCGGGCGCGCCGTTCCGCGCAAGCGCGAGTGCGGGAGCCCCACAGCAAGAGGCCCCGCCGCATGAGCGATGCCCACTGTGCGGCGCGCCGCTGAAGCCCGAGCAGGACTGGTGCCTGCGCTGCGGGGCGGCTGCCCGCACGCGCTTGGCGGCGCCACCGAAATGGAAGGCGCTCGCGATCGCGCTGCTGCTCGTCGTGGGGGTCTCGCTCGGCGTGCTCACCGCGGCGCTTGTGAAGCTCGCCGAATGATTGGTTGATGAGCGCCGCTGGAAGGTCAAGGGGCGGCCGGCATGTGGACGCGGACGTGGCGGTCGTGGGGGCGGGCGCCGCGGGGTTGTACACGGCGCTGTGCGCGGCCCGCGAGGGCGGGAGTGTGGCGCTGCTGTCGGCGACGCCGTTGGCGCAGACCGCCAGCTATTGGGCGCAGGGTGGCCTCGCGGCGGTGCTGGCCGCCGATGACAGCGTCGAGCTGCACCTGAGCGACACCGAGCGCGCCGGGCGTGGCGCGGTGAGGCGATCGGCTGCCGAGGCGCTCGTGCGGGAGGCTCCCGATCGCGTGCGCGACTTGGAGCAGCTCGGCTTCCACTTCGACGCGGACCGCCGCGGGCGCCTGGCGCTCGGGCTGGAGGGCGGGCACTCGGTGAGACGGATCGTGCACGCCGGGGGGAGCGCGACCGGGCGGCGGCTGTTGCGCGATCTGTCAGCGCTGGTCGTTGCGCACGAGCGCGTGAGCGTGATCGAGGGCGCGCGGGTGTCCAGCCTGTTGCTGAGCGACGGGCGCTGCGAAGGTGTGGTGTGCTGGCCGATCGGAGATCCCGTCGATCTGCGATCGGTCGGGCGCACGCTGACGGCGCGCGCGGTCGTGTTGAGCACGGGCGGGGCAGCGGCGTTGTGGTCGCGGACCACGAACCCGCCGGGCTCGATCGGCCAGGGCCTGCTGCTGGCGCACGCCGCGGGGGCGCCGCTCGCGGATCTCGAGTTCGTGCAGTTCCACCCCACCGCCGTGGTTGGCGTTAAGGGCCGCGAGGGCTTTCTGATAACCGAGGCGATCCGGGGCGAGGGGGCAACGCTTCACGATCGTGGCGGCGAGCGCTTTGTGGACGAGCTGGCGCCGCGCGACGAGGTGTCGCGCGCGATCCAGGCCCGTCTGCATGAGACCGGTGCGCGCTCGGTGAGCCTCGACATGCGCTCGATCGACCCCGCGCTGTTCCCGAACGTGGTGGGGGCGTTGCGCGAGGCGGGGCTCGATCCGACGCGCGAGCTCGTGCCGGTGGCCCCGGCGGCCCACTATACGATCGGCGGGGTCGTCACCGACCTGCACGGGCACTCGGCGGTCGCGGGCTTGTATGCGGTCGGCGAGACCGCTTGCACGGGCCTGCACGGAGCGAACCGGCTGGCGTCCAACTCGCTCAGTGAGTGCTTTGTGTTCGGGCGAAGGGCGGCGCTGGCGGCGCTCGAGGAGCCAGCGGAGGCGGGCGCCCGAACGGACCCCGCACCGGAATCGCAAGCGGCGCCGATCGCGGACGTCGAGCAAGGCACTAGGACGGCGCTGTGGGAGCACGCGGGGATCGAACGCTCGGCAGGCGGGTTGACGAGGCTGCTCGAGGACCCCCACCCATTGGCTCGCCTGATCGCACGCGCGGCGCTCGAGCGTAGGGAGAGCCGCGGGACGCACGTGCGCACCGACTTCCCCGACCGCGACCGGGGGCTCGACGGAAGGCACGTGGTGGTGTCGGATGCCGGCGAATCGCTTTGTTGGCAGGCATGCGAGTGAACGCTAACCCAGGCTTAATGAATTCCTTCTGTGCGCCTTAAGAAGGGTATGGATACTTGGCGCGTGCGGTCTTTTTAGAGCGCATCGGTGTTGCACAGGAACGGAGTCATGTATCAGTTCAGCCGAGCCATCTATAGGGAGTTGGCTCCGTACATTTCGGAGTCGAGGCCCGACGCTGGGAGCGCTTCTAACCACAAGCAGGTCCTGGACGCGTGCGAGGCGGCGCTCGAGCGGCTGGCCACCGACCGCCACTACTTCGCCAAGCCCGCGAGGACACTGTTCTGCGACATCAGGACCCACTTTCCGATGAGCGCCCAGGAGCGTGTGTTGCAGACGGTGGTCCGCTACATCGGCTTGGCCCAGCGCTTCCTGATCGAGAACCCGGCGGCGGCTCACGCGACGTTCACCGACGAGCCGCCGACGTGTCGCGCGACGACCCGCAAGGGGTCGGGGTGCCAGCGCGTGCCGCTGCCCCACAACGGCTATTGCCCGTCGCACCAGCATCTCGCCGACACCGAGCACAACGAGCGCCTGGCCGCAGCCTGAGGA
>DASUDH010000156.1:0-5003 GCA_036275675.1 Solirubrobacteraceae bacterium
AAGCACCTGCGACGGGCAGATCAGGTGGGACCAGCAGGGCAGGCGCTGGGAGTACGCGTCGCTGAACTGCGCCGCGCCCAGCACCGAACAGGGCTTCAACTTCGGCTGGTCGAAGACGGCCGACCCCACCAACCTCAAAACGGGCTGGTGCAAGTACCACGTCAACACCGAAGAATTCCTGGTGGACTATCCGAAGCTGGGCGGCGACAACGACTTCCTGATCATCGGCGCCAACGAATTTGCGATGGCCAAAGAAGAAAAATACGTCGGCTCCAGCGTCGTCGTCATTCCCAAGCCCGCTCCCGGCGAATCGAGCTGCACATCGAGCCTCGCGCTCGGCGTGTTTGCGGTGCCCGTGTTCACGCCGGTGCCCGCGAATCTCTACGGCAGCTCCACAACCGGCTATGTGGTGGCGGCGCAAACCCCGGAAACGACCGGAAAAGAACTGGCGCTCTTCACAGTTACCAGGTCCCCCGGAGGAGAACCAGAACTCAAAGGGCGCGCGGTGTCCGTGTCGAGCTACTCGCTCCCCGCCTCCGTCCCACAACCGGGCACGACCGACGGGCTGGACAGCTCCGACACACGCCTGACTCAGGCGGTCGCCACCGAAGACCCCGCGCGCCACGAAATGGCGATCTGGACGCAGCACACGGTCGCCGCAACACTGGGAGCACCGTCGGTGGTCCGCTGGTATGAGCTCACGGCAGGCTCCTCCGTCCCGGTGCAGGAGGGCACCATCGCGGCGTCGGGTGGCAACTTCGCCTTCAACGGCGCCATCTCGCCGACCGCCGCCGGCAATGGCGCGGTCATCGACTACAACGTCGGCGGGGAGGGACTGACGGCGCAGTTGCGCGCGCAGTCGCGCGGGTCGACCACGCCGGCGGGTGAGATGCGCGGGGAGGTGAAGCTCGCGGAAAGCGAAGCGATCGACCACGATTTCAGCTGCCCGAGCGCGAAAATCTTCCCCTCCACCTCCTGCCGCTGGGGCGACTACGCCGGCGCGAGCCCGGATCCCGCCAATATCGGCGTGGTGTGGGGCGGCGGACAGGTGACCGGCCCTCTGCCGGTGGCTGAATTCAACGCACAGTGGAGCACCGAGAACTTCGCCCTCAACGTGCATGCGCCGCCGACCGCATCGTTCTCCATCGGAGGCACCGCGCCGACGGCAGCCGCGCCGATCGGCTTCGACAGCTCGGCTTCAAGCGATCCCGAGGGGACCATCGCCTCCTATGAATGGTCGTTCGGCGACGGGACGGGCGCAACCGGAGAAATGCCGGCGCACGCCTACTCCCGACCCGGCGTCTACGCGGTAAAGCTGACCGTTAGGGACGACGCCGGGTTCACGGCGAAGACTGAACAGAACGTCACGGTAGCCGACGCCGCCCCGGCTGCGTCGTTCGCCGCGACCACAAGCTCGCCGACGGCAGGACTGCCGGTGAGCTTCGACGGGTCCACATCCAACGACCCGGACGGGACGATCGCCTCCTACGAATGGTCGTTCGGCGACGGTTCCTCAACGAAAGGTGGTGCTACGCCGGCGCACACGTACGCCGAACCCGGCATGTACACGGTCACGCTCACGGTGACGGACAACGGGGGCAAGACGGCGAGCGTCTCGCACGTCGTCACCGTAGCCGCCGCGCCGCTCAGTCTGACGGTTACGGACAACGGGGGGTTTGGCGCGAGCACGGAACACACCATCACAGTCGCTCAACCAAGCAACGAGGTGCGCGTAATCGGGGTGAGGCAGAACAAGAAGACCGGCAGTGTGGCCCTGAGCATCCTCGTCCCCGGCTCCGGCTCGCTCAGCGTGAGGGACGCAAAAGCCTCGGCGAAGGCCAGCCGCCGCAACCGGCAGTTGGTGAAGTCGCTCATCGAGCCCGCTAGCTCGACCATCTCACAGGCGGGCGCGGTGACGCTCCAGATCGTGCCCACGCTCGCCGCGCGCACGCAGCTGAACTACAAGCACAGGCTCTTGGTGAGGGCGCTGATCACGTTCACGCCGACGGGCGGGGTGCCTGGCACGGCGGTGCGGACGCTCTCCCTGATCGTCTCGGCCAGGAAGAAGCACAAATAGCGGCGGGCGAGTGGAACGTCTGACAAGCGGTCACCGAGAAGCGCGAGCGCGCTTTCGGCAGTCACGAGCGATGGGACCGGCTCATATCTCCAGCACGATCTTGCCCAGCTTGCCACCCGCGGCGAAGCGGTCGTAGGCCGCCGCGACATCGTCCAGCGCGAAGGTCTCCGCGACTGGCACGACCAGCGCGGCGGCAGACGCAGCGCCCGCCGAACCCGCTTGGAACAGCGGCAGCACCTCGTGCTCGAGACGCCGCGCCACGAGCGCCTTCTCCTCGAGCGGGCGCGCACGCAAGGTGGAGCCGTGGATGCGCGCGCGCTTGCCCATCAGGGCGAGCAGGTTCAACTCCGCCTTCGCGCCCGCGGAGACGCCGATCACGCAGATGCGTCCGCCGGACGCGAGCGCGTTCACGTTCTCGGCGAGGTTCGGAGCTCCGACGAGCTCCAGGATCGCGTCGAACGGGCCGTGCTCGGCGAAGCCCTCGGGCGCGATCGCGTCCGCCCCCAGCGCCCCGACCTGGACACGCAGCTCCTCGCGGCGCACGGTCGCGGTCACATGTGCGCCCGCCGCCCTGGCGAGCTGGATAGCGGCTGTACCGACGCCGCCCGCGCCGCCGTGCACGAGCAGCCGCTCGCCGGGGCGCAGTCCAGCCTGTGCGAAGAGGGCGTCGTGAGCGGTCGTGAAGACCTCCGGCAGCCCGCCCGCGGCCGGCCAGTCGAGCGTGGGAGGCACGGGCATCAGCTGGCGCTCATGGACGACCGCCAGCTCGGCCTGCGCCCCGCCGCCGACGATCGCCATCACGCGATCCCCGACCGCGAACCGTTCCGCGCCAGGTCCCAGCGCCTGCACCTCGCCCGCTAGCTCCAAGCCGGGTATGTCCCGCGGCGACCCGGGCGGCGCGGGGTAGAGGCCGCGACGCTGCATCATGTCGGCGCCGTTGAGCCCGGCGGCCCGTACGCGCACGAGCGCCTCGCCCGCCCCGGGCGCGGGGTCGGGGTGCTCCTCGACGAGGATCTGCTTGTCGTGGATCGTCGCTGCTCGCATCGGCGGCGAAGACTATCCGCGCTCGAGCAGAGCCACGCACTCGACGTGCGGGGTTTGCGGGAACATGTCGACCGGACGCACCTTGACCAGGCGCCAGCCCGCCTGCGCGAGCTGGGCGGCGTTGGGAGCGAGCGTGGTGGGGTTGCACGACACGTAAACGACGCGCTTCGGCGTTGCTTCGGCGATGCGGCGCACCACCTTCTGCGAGAGGCCCGCGCGCGGAGGGTCGACCACGACGACGTCGGGCTTGCCGGCGCGCTCGATCAGCTCCGGCAGCACCAGGCGCGCGTCGCCGGCGAAGAAGCGGGCGTTCGTCACCTCGTTGCGCTCGGCGGCCGCGATCGCGTCGGCGACCGCCTGCTCGACGATCTCGATCCCCCACAGCTCACCCGCGCGCGGGGCGAGCGTGAGCGCGATAGTGCCGATCCCGCAGTAGAGGTCGTACACGCGCTCCCATCCGTCGAGTGCGGCATAGTCGGCGACGATCCCGTACAGCGCCGCCGCCATCTCGGTGTTGGTCTGGAAGAACGCCTCAGAGGAGATGCGCAGGTCGAGCTCGCCCCCGAGCCCGGGGCAGGCGAGGCGCTCGGGCAGCTCCGACTCGCCCCACACGAGCTCCGTAACGCCGCCCGCCGTGGTCTCGGCGAGCGAGGCGGAGCGCGTCCACAGCACGCCACCGACGGTGTCCTCGCCCAGCTCTGCCACGAGCGCGGCGGCGAGCGAATAGACGTCCAGCTCCCCGTCGGTGGTGACGAGGCGAATCTGAAGCAGTCCCCGATGCCGGCCTTCGCGCACGACCAGGTTGCGCAACAGCGGCGTGTCCGACCCGATGCTCTCGCGGTGACGGTCCCATGCGCGCAGCCCCTGCTCGCGCGCCCAGCGCAGCGCCACTGCACGCGCCCTGTTGCCAATCTCCGACGCCAGCAGGCAGTCATCGATCGGCTCCACTCGCTTCCAGCCGCCGGGGGCGTGGAATCCGCAGACGAGACTGCCCTGCGGAGCGTCCGTCTCGCCGGCGTGCGCCCGCGAGTCGGGGAGGTCGGGGTGGTCGGGGGAGGTGTCGAGGTCGGGGGAGGTGCCGAACGAGTACTCGAGCTTGTTGCGATAGCGCCACTGGGCAACCGCGGGTACGATCTCCTCCAGCTCGAAGCCGTCGAGCTTGCCGATCCGCCGCAGCGCATCATCGACCTGATCGCGCTTGACCTGGAGCTGGCGCTCGTACGGGAGCACCTGCCATGCCACGCCCGGATGAGTCGCCGCGGGCGGGATGCGCTCGGGACTCGCGCGCAGCACCTCGCACGTGCGCGCGTGGGCGTAGCTGCGCTTGCGCTTGACCACGACCGCCCTCACCCGGTCGCCGGGTATGGCGCCTGCGACGAACACGACGTAGCCGCCGTCACCGAAGCGCGCGACACCCTCGCCGCCATGGGCAAACGAGTCGATCTCCAGCTCCAGCTCCTGCCCGCGCTCGGGTCTGACGGCGCGGAGTCCCGCGCCCGCCCGCGGGTCGGCCTGCGCGCTCATGCCGGAGTGGAGTCGATCAGCAGCTCCAGCAACGCCTTCTGCGCGTGGCGACGGTTCTCGGCCTGGTCCCAGATGCGCTGGCGGGAACCGTAGAGCACCTCGGCGGTGATCTCCTCGCCCGGATGGGCGGGAAGGCAGTGCAGGGCGATCGCGTCGGGGGCGGCCGCGTCGAGCAGCGCGTCGTCGATCCTGTAGGGGGCGAGTGCCGCGCGACGCTCCTGCGCGGCGCCCTCCTCGCCCATGCTTACCCACACGTCCGTGTAGAGCGCGTGCGCGCCGCGCGACGCCTCGCGCGGGTCGTGGTAGAGCGTCAACGACCCCTCGGCGCCCGGCGGCAGCGAGAGGTCGTCCTCGAGCG
>DASUDH010000157.1:0-4590 GCA_036275675.1 Solirubrobacteraceae bacterium
CGAATGTCTATGGATGGACCGGCTGGTCGATACAGTCGACCCCTAATCCTGCTGGAGCTAAAGCCAGCAGCCTGGCTGGTGGTGTATCCTGCACATCAGTAGCGGCCTGCACTGCTGTCGGGCATTACGAAAACAGTTCGGGCATAGAAGTGACCTTGGCAGAGCGTTGGAATGGCACGGAATGGTCGATCCAGTCGACACCCAACCCGACTGGAGCCAAATCGAGCGGCCTGTCTAGCGTGTCGTGCACATCGTCATCGGCGTGTACCGCTGTGGGGCACTATGTGAATAGTGCGGGAACTGAAGTGAGTCTTGCTGAGGTGTGGAATGGAACGTCGTGGTCGATCCAGTCGACGCCTAATCCGAGCGAAGGCACACACAGTATGCTGAATGGTGTGTCATGTACTTCCTCCACGGATTGCACTGCGGTGGGGTCCTATGTAAATAATCTACTAAGCTTGAAGCTTACCTTGGTGGAGCATTGGAATGGAACAAAATGGACGGTTCAGTCAACTCCTAATCCGACGGGAGCGACAGAGGACGTTCTATACGGAGTATCATGCACGTACTCTGCACCTACATCCACTACGGTTTGCACTGCTACTGGGGCTTACAAGAATAGCTCTAGCACCGAAGTAACTCTGGCAGAGTATTGGAATGGCAGTGAATGGGTGATCCAAGCAACCCCCAACCCAACTGGAGCAACAAGGGATGTTCTATACGGTGTATCGTGTGCATCCACTACGGTTTGCACTGCTACTGGGGCTTACAAGAATAACTCTGGCACCGAAGTAACTCTGGCGGAGCGCTGGAATGGCAATGAATGGTCGATTCAGCTCACGACCAACCTTACCGGAGCTGTGTCTAGCTACCTGCAAGGTGTGTCGTGTTCGTCCTCGACGACTTGCACCGCAACTGGGTACTACGTGAACAGCTCAGGCACCACATTTACGCTGGCAGAGCACTGGAATGGCACAGAATGGTCGGTTCAGGAACCCCTCAACCCGACAGGTGCGCAAGCAAGTCACCTGAATGATGTGTCGTGCACATCGTCTACGGCGTGCACTGCAGTCGGGGCTTACACCAACAGCTCAGGCACGACTGTGACGCTGGCGGAGGGATACCACTGACGACCAAGCACTCTGCTGAGTAATGCTGGTGCTCACCAGACTTCCCATGCCCCGAGACCATGCGGGCGATCCAGTGGCCGTCACCTGATGCCGGTCAGCGCCCCGCCGCGATGTCGGGAGCGGCGGGGCGCTGGTGCCGCGAGGGCTTTTTCACTCGGCTGGCTGGTGTTGCGTTTGTCGGAGGGGCTGACGCTTGAGTAGGACCTCAGTTCCCTTGCGGGAAAGTGACGCCATCAAGCGAAACAAAGCCCGCGTTACCGGCGAGCAGCAGTCTGATGGCGCCGTTGGCGCCAATGTAGATCGCCCCGAAGGTCGAGGCTTCTGTGTAGACAGGAAAATAGATGAAGGAGCTCCCTGGTGTGCCTTCTGGCCTAGCTCCCGCGGGCAGTGTTGCGATCACTTGGTTGGTGCCCGATGTACGGTCGGCGGCACCGCGCAGATGCACGAAGCCCTCCCGGTCTACGTAGTAGCCAACATTATAAGGGGACACTTTGAAAGTGCCACTGGGGCCGGCATCGTTCACCCAGCCGGTTTCCAGCGTGATATCGACGAACGGTCCACGAGGCGTCAACTTTGATGCCGTGGTGGCACTGGTTGCGCTGTCAGCCGTTGATGCATGCCCGGCGTTCGTCGCCGTGGCCGCGCTGCCGGCCGTGGCCGCGCTCCCAGCACTGCTGGCAAACGCCACATGCGCCCCCGGGATCAGTGAGTTGAAAAGTTTCTTATCGGAGCTGGTGTCGCTGGCTGGAGGCTTCTTTTTTTTCTTCGCCACCGACGCGGTCGGCGAATGATCCAGTTGGGTGGCGGCGTATCCTGTGCCGCCGAGCGCTACGAACAGCGCGATCATCGCCACGACCATCGCTGGCGACGGCGTGTGTAGAGCGAATTTTTTCATGCCTTCCTCCTGTAGGTGACTCTGTCGACCCCCGCCGCCCATTCAGGATGCGAGCCGCTCGTGGCCGCGAATCGGCGTAGTGAGGCGCTTGTGGACATCGCGGACACGGTACGCGGCTTGGCGGATGGGCGCAAGCATGCGCCTGGTGTTTACGACAGATTTGGCTGCGCTACGCCGCGAGTATCTGCGCGGCCAGGATCGCCGCGTTGCGGGCGTTGTCGAGGCCCACGCACGCGACGGGCACGCCGGGCGGCATCTGCACGATCGAGAGGATCGCGTCGAGCCCGCCGGCGGCGGTGAGGCGGCCCGACAGGGGCACCCCGATCACGGGCAGGTCGGTGTGCGCGGCGATCGCGCCGGGGAGCGCCGCCGAGATGCCAGCGCCGGCGATGATCACGCGCAGGCCGCGCGACTTGGCGCTCTTGGCGTACTCGGCGACGACGTCCGCTTCACGGTGGGCGGACATGACCCGCAACTCGTGCGGGATGCCGCGCTCGCCCAGCTCCTTGGCGGCCTTCTCCATCGCCTCCAAGTCGCTGGAGGAGCCCATGACGATGCCGACGAGCGGCCCGTCGACGTCGAACTCCTCGAGCTGCGCCTGCACCTCGGCCTCGGCGAGGTGTATCGGTGCGGGGGCAGCGTCGCTCATAGTGCGGTCGGGATCGTCTCGCGGTCGGCGTTCGCGGCGATGTCGCTCCGCATCTGCATCCCGTCGAAGGAGATCGTCTGCGCGGCAGCATACGCCGCTGCGCGGGCGGAACAGGCGCTCGCACCGAGGGCGGTCACGTTCAGCACGCGCCCGCCCGCTGTCACGATCTCCTCGCCACGGGCGGCCGTGCCCGCGTGCGTCAACTCGACGCCGACGGGCACGTCGCTGAGTCCGCGTATCTCATCGCCGCTGGAGGACGAGGCTGGATAGCCGGCGGAGGCCAGCACGAGCGTCACCGCCCACTCGTCGGTCCATTCGAGCTCGGCGCCCTCCAACCCGCCGAGGCGCGTGGCGGCGAGCAGCAGCCCGAGCAGGTCGCAGCGCAGCCGCGGCAGCACGGCCTGTGTCTCGGGGTCGCCGAAGCGCACGTTGAACTCGAGCGTGCGCGGGCCGTCGGCGGTCAGCATCAGGCCGGCGTAGAGCACGCCGTGGAACGGCGTGCCGCGCTCGCGCATCAGGTCCACGACCGGCTGGTGCACGGCGGCGGCCAGCTCGCACGCGGCCCCCGCGTCGATCCCAGCCACCGGCGAGTAGGAGCCCATCCCGCCCGTGTTCGGCCCCTCGTCGCCGTCGAAGATGCGCTTGAAGTCGCGCGCGGGCGCCATCGGCAGCGCGCGCACCCCGTCGCACAGCGCGAGCAGCGACAGCTCCTCGCCCGCCAGGCGCTCCTCCACGACCGCGCTCGGCGGCGCCGACCCGGTCGCTCCGCCGGCGCCGAAGCGGTGCTCGACGAAGATCTCGCTCAGCGCCGCGTGCGCCTGATCGGCGTCGCCGGCGACGGTCACGCCCTTGCCGGCTGCGAGCCCGTCGGCCTTCACCACCACGCCCGGGCTCGCCAGCTCGGCTGCCGCCTCCACCCCCTGCTCCAGTGACTGCACCCGCCGCCAGCGCGCGGTCGCCACTCCCGCTTGCTCCATCGCCTCCTTCGCGAACGCCTTCGAGCCCTCGAGCCGCGCCGCCGCCGCGCGCGGGCCGAAGGCGGCGTGGCCGCGCTCTGAGAGCGCATCGACGAGCCCGGCCACGAGCGGCGCCTCCGGACCAACGACGGTCAGCTCGACGCGCTCGCGCTCGACGGCCGCGATGAGCCCGGCGAGGTCGTCGGCCGCGACGTCGAGCAGGCGCGCGTCCTGGGCGATCCCCGCGTTGCCGGGCGCGCACAGCAGCTCGGGTTCCCGCGGAGAGCGTGCCAGCGCGCGCACGAGCGCGTGCTCGCGCCCTCCCGCTCCTACGACGAGAACCCTCATACCGCTACCGGGGCTGTCCGCGTCCTTGCGGATACGGCAGAAGGGGAGGGGCTGCTCATAGAGAGGCTATGAACTCGTCCACGGGTATGGCGGCGAGCGTCTCGTAGCGTCCCGTGCCGCGCGAGCCGAGCTCGAGCGACACGCGCGCCATCGTCTTCTCGTCAGGGGCCTCCACAACCGAGATGAAGTCGACGTTCCCGAGCGTCGCCCACTGCGCCTTGACGGTGGCGCCGAGCTGCTCGACCTCCTTGTTCACCTCGCGGATGCGCTGCGGGTTGTTCTTGACCGTCTGCACGCCCTCTGGCGTCAACGTCGAGAGCATGATGTACGTGGGCATGGCTCCTCCGTCTGTCGCGGCGTTCGCGCCGTGCGGCGCGCTCTCTTCGTTGTACAGGATCGGCGGGCGGTAGGCCTGTCGGTGTGGGAGCGGGGGTGGTTGTCCGTTTGGGGTGCCCATGCGCACGCGCGCGAAGTTGGCTCTCTTTCGCGCACGCGCGCGCGGGCACCATGTTTGCGCGACATACCGTCCCAGGCGACAGCGATAATTCGCTGAGGTGATCGCGCGCTACACACGCCCCGAGCTGGGCGCCATCTGGACCGACGAGGCGCGCA
>DASUDH010000158.1:0-2081 GCA_036275675.1 Solirubrobacteraceae bacterium
GCTCGGGGTACGTCGCGGTCGCGCACGCTACGGAGATGGCCGTCACCGAGACGCTCGAGCTCGAGGAAGGGGTGCGCCGGCGCCTCGACCGCGACCTCGATGCCGTGATCGTGAACGGCACGGTTCCGCGCCGCTTCACGCGTGAGGAGCTGGAGCGTATCGCCAGGCTCGAGGACGACCCCGCGGGCGCCGCCGCGCACAACGCCGATCGTGGCGCGGGCAAACCGCCAGGCCGCGGAGGTCGCGGCGCGCGCGATCCGTCCGTCGTGCGCTCCGCCGCGCGGACGGCCCGCACGGTGCACGAGCGAGCGCGCCTGCAGCAGAGCCAGATCGCGCGCCTGCGCCGTCAGCGCTTCGCCGAGGGCTCGCCGGCGGCGGTGATCACGATCCCGTTCGCGTTCACGCCGGAGCTCGACCTCGCGGCGGTGAGGGAGATCGCTGCCCGTATGGGCCGGAGGCTGTAGCACACCCGGGCGTCGGCGATCGGGGCGCCGGGCGCGGAGGACACACTCAGGTGATCCCGAGCCGGTCGAGCAGCCCCTCGTCCCCACGCCAATCACGCCGCACGCGCACGGACAGGTCCAGGTGGACGTGACAGTCGAGCTCTCGCTCGATCTCGCGCCGCGCGGCCGAGCCGATCGCCTTGACCATGCGCCCGCCGGCGCCGATCACGACCCCCTTCTGCGACTCGCTCTCGACCCAGATGAGAGCGCGCACCCGCACCAGGTCCTCGCGCGGGCGCTCCACCTCTTCGACCATCACCTCGACGGCGTGGGGCAGCTCTTGGAAGGTGCGCCTGATGATCGCCTCGCGCACGAGCTCGGCGAGCAGCACGGCGAGCGGCTGGTCTGAGATCGCCTGCGCAGAGAACATGAACGGGCTCTCGGGCATCAGCTCGGCGAGATGCTCGGCGAGCTGGGGCACGCCCTTGCCGGTGCGCGCGGAGACCGGGAAGATCTCCTCCCCGACGTCGAGCTCGGCCGCCGCCTGGAGCGCCGCGACGGTGGCCGCCCGGTCAAGCCGGTCGACCTTGTTGACGGCGATCGCGACCGGCGTGCGAGCGTCGACGAGCGCCTGCGCTATGAAGCGGTCGCCGGGCCCGACACCCTGCTCGCCGTTCAGGACGAGCAGCGCCGCGTCGCAGCCTTCGAGCTCCTGGCGCACGCGTCCGGCCATCCGCTCGGTTAGCGCGTCGCGGGGGCGTTGGACTCCTGGAAGGTCGACGAGCACGACCTGCCGGTGCTCGTCCGTGCGCACCCCGCGGATCGCCCGCCGCGTCGTCTGGGGGCGGTCGGAGACGATCGCGACCTTGCCGCCGACGATCGCGTTCACGAGCGTGGACTTGCCGACGTTCGGCCGGCCGGCGAGCGCGACGAAGCCGCTGCGTGTCACACGCTCGGCGGGCGTGCCCTGCGCATTCGTCACGAAGCCCCCCAGCGCAATATCTCCGCTTGCAGTGCGAGCATCTCCCCATCGTCGGTCTCGTGGTCCATCCCCACGAGGTGCAGCGCGCCGTGAACGATCGCCTCGCTCACGTCGACGGCGCAGTCGGGGCAGATCACGATGTCGCCGAGCTCACACGGAACACCTTCTGAGGGCGCGGTCGGATCGGCGCCGTCGAGCGGGAAGGAGAGCACGTCGGTGGGGCCGTCCTTGCCGCGGTGCTCGCTGTTGAGCTCGGCCATGCGCGCGGCGTCTACGAACTCGACCGCCAGGTGACCTTCCCCCACCCCGGCGGACGCGAGCGCGAGCGCGCACAGGCGTTCGATCTCACCCGGGGGAAACGGGTTTGAGAGTAGCCGCGTGCCGAGGACCTCGACTTCGAGCATCGACGCGTGCGAATCAGGCTCGGCGCTCGGCCGGGCGCAGCTCGGGAGCATCGCGCCGGCTGTGCTCGTCGTAGGCCTCGACGATGCGCTGGACGAGCTTGTGGCGCACCACGTCCTCGCCGCCGAAGCGCACGAACTCGATGTCCTCGATCGCCTCGAGCACCTCCCCGACAGCGACCAGTCCCGAGCGCTGCTCGCGCGGCAGGTCAACCTGGGTGATGTCGCCGGTGACGACCATCTTCGAGCCGAACC
>DASUDH010000159.1:0-3348 GCA_036275675.1 Solirubrobacteraceae bacterium
AAGCCCTGGACGCGCTCCAGGAACACGACGGCCCGGGAGACGACCGGACCGCTCGGGGCGCTCGCGGCCACGATGCCCTGTAGAGCCGCGGCGGTGTCGTCAACGTCGGAGGAGGCGCCACGCACCGCGTAGCTGAAGCCGCCGTCCCGGTTCTGCTGGCGCGCGAGCCAGCGGGCCGCGTCACGCACGACCGCTCCGCCGGCCGGTTCCCCGGCGGCGCGCAGCGCGAGGACCGCAAACGAAGTGAGGTTTATGAGATGGCCGAACGAGCCGTCGCCGGCGCGATAGTGCAGCAAGCGCGCAACCGGATCGCCCCCGCCCAACCGATAAGCCGACACGCCACAAGCGCGCAGGGCGAGAATCGTGCGCTCCAGGTCGCCGGCGCCCTGCAGCGTGGAGGCTTCGGCTTCGATCGAGCTCAGCACGGTGTGGCCGCCGCGGGCGAGCGCTAGCGGGTCGCGCCCGGCGGCGGCAACCCCAATCGCGGCCCACGCCGAGTAGAGCTCACTGCTGCGCTGCCCCCTCGCCCCACCGAAGCCGCCGTCGGCGTTCTGGGCGTCTTCGAGGTAGGCCACGCCGCGAGAGATCGCGCTGGACGCCGCGGCTAGCCGGGCGACGTCCAGCGCCGGATGCTCAGAGGTCGATGTTCGCGAGATGGGCGCCCCCCCCGCGCGCGCGGGGCAGTACGCCGCGTAGACACCCCCACACATGAGCACGAGCGCCGCGAGCGGCGTAGCGACCGCCTCCCACGTCACGTCCATGCGCGCGCGCATACGCCCCAGCAGGCGCGCCAGCTCGGGGCCGAACGCAATCCCGAAAAGGAAGCTCGCGACGGCGTCGGTGACGTCGAAGGGCAGCGCCGTGCCCGCCGCGACCAGTAGCGCTGCAGACGAATGGTTCGCGCCGAGCGTCCAGGTGTAGACGTTCATGATCTCCTTGGCCCCCATCGCGGTCAGCGCGCACGCGAACGCCATCCCGAAGCGGCCAATCCGCCGTCCGCTGAGCCAACCGAGCGCGGCGCCGGCCAGGCCCACGAGCCCCCAGGCGACCATCTGCCA
Organism: Solirubrobacteraceae bacterium; assembly: GCA_036275675.1. Taxonomy (GTDB): domain Bacteria; phylum Actinomycetota; class Thermoleophilia; order Solirubrobacterales; family Solirubrobacteraceae; genus Palsa-744. Next base: position 1,059 of record DASUDH010000159.1, read on the forward strand.
GGGCGTGTAGGAGCCCTGGCCGAGCACGATGTTCGACGCGAGCATCCCCACCGCGCCGACCGTGAAGCCCGCAAGCGGGCCGAGCGCATAGCCGACGACGAGCGTGATCGCCGTGATCGGCTTGACGTCGGGTATCGCCACGAACGCGTCGCGACCCAAGGCGGCGACCGCCGCGAGCGTGCCCACCACCGCCGCCATCCGCGCGGAGGGACGCGAGCGCTCGTACGCCAGCCACCCGGCTATGAGCACGCCGAAGACTATGGCGAACGACGCCACGGCCCAGCTCACGAGCGCACCTCCCCCGCCACTGCCGGCGGCGCCGAGCCCTCGGCGGCCGGGACGAAGTCGCGCAAGAACCGCGCCCCCTGCTCGGGGTCGAGCGCGTCGCCCATCCCACCGAGGATGCGGGCTATCTCCGTCGCGAAATACCAGCCGCCAGCGAGCAGCTCGTCGGCGGCCCCGTCGGCGATGACCCGTCCGTCGGCGAGCAGCACCGCGCGATCGGCGCACGCCGCCGCGAACTCGGGATCGTGCGTGGCAACGATCACCGCCTGTCCCTCTCTCGCGCGGCGGCGTAGCTCGGCGGCGAGCTCGGCTTTCGCCTCGCGGTCCATCCCACGTGTGGGCTCGTCGAGCGCAAGCACGGCCGGCGGATCGCCCTCGCCGACCACTATCGCCAAGGCCAGGCGCTGGCGCTCTCCCCCGGAGAGGTCGCGCGGGTTGCGCTCGGCCAGCCCCCCGAGGCCCGCAAGGTCGAGCGCCCGCATCGAGAGCTCCTCGCCGACGCGCTCGCGCAGGAAGTAGTCGTTGGGGTTCTGCAGCAAGAGGGCCACCCTCCCGGAGCTTTCCACGCGCCCGCGCGTGGGGGTCAAGAGGCCCGCCATGTGGCGCAGCAGAGTCGACTTGCCGGCGCCGTTGCGCCCCATCAGGGCGACCGTCTCGCCCGACTCGACGACCAGCTCTACGCCGCGCAGGATGGCCGGGCCGCGTGGAATCTCGAACCAAAGCCCGCGCACCTCCAAGGGCACGCCCAAACCTCTCCCAAAAACAGACCTCGACCCGACGCCTCGACGCCGGCGGGATTCCCCGCCGGACGCCCTCTCGAACCGCTCCGGCGCGCCACCCGCAGGTACTTGCGCACGACCGTTCGCGTCCGGCAGCAGCCCCTCGCGACGCAGCGCAGAGCGCGCCTGCTTGACCCCTACCGGCGCCGGCGAGACGCCAGCCAGCGAGAACAGCCTCGCTCCCGGCGTCTGCAGGGCCGGGGCCGCGCGCCCGGCCCACTCCAGGAACGCACCCGGCTCGCCATCGTGGACGACGCGGCCCTTGTGCAGAGCGATCGCGCGGTCTGCTGCGAACAGGCAGCGCTCGAGCCGGTGCTCGCACAGCATGATCGTCGTGTCCCACTCCTGGTTGAGCCTTCGCAACAGGCCGATCAGCTCGTCGCCGGCGACTGGGTCGAGTTGCGAGGTGGGCTCGTCGAGCAGCACCACGCGCGGGCGTCCCGCGAGCGCCGCGCCGAGCGCCACGCGCTGCTGCTCGCCGCCCGAGAGCTCGTGGGTGGATCGTTCGAGCAGGCGGTCGATCCCGAGCGCGAGCGCGACCTCCTCGACGCCGCGCGCCACTTCCGCGTCGTTGTGGCCACGACTTTCCAGCGCGAGCGCCAGCTCCGCCCGCACCGAGCCCATCACGAGCTGTGTCTCGGGATCCTGGAAGAGCACCCCCGTCAGCGCGCCCAGACGCGCGGGTGGGTGATCGCGCGTATCGAGCCCTTCGATCGTCACCCTGCCGGCGAACGTGCCCCCGTGGAAGTGCGGCGCCAAGCCGCAGGCCGCGCGCAGCAAGGTCGACTTGCCGTGGCCCGAGAGGCCCGCCAGCACGCACAGCTCGCCCGGCTCGATCCGCAGGTTAACGTCGTCGAGCGCCGGCCTGCTGGCCCCGGGATAGGAGTAGGTGACGTGCTCGAAGGCGAGCGCGCTCATGGCTCGATGCCTCGACGGTCGGCAAATGGGAGCAGCACTGCGACGGCCAGCGCCGCGGCGAGCGCGAGCGTCGCCGGAGCGCCGCCGGAGCGAACTTGCGGATAAGCGTCGAATACGGCCACCCCGCCGAGCCGCGCGGCCAACGTGAGCGCCACCAAGGAAGCGGCCGAGGCTGCGAAGGCGAGGTCGTGGCGCGACCAGGGCAGCCTGTGCCGCGGGGCGCGACGCGCACTCGCGAAGCCGCGCAGCTCGAGCGTCGCGGCCACGTCCATCGCGCGGTCGAGGGAGGAGCCGACTATTGCGCTCAA
>DASUDH010000160.1:0-3887 GCA_036275675.1 Solirubrobacteraceae bacterium
CGCACGACCTCGCGCTCCGCGCCAAGCGGGCATCCAGGCTCTATCCCCGGCTCGTGATAGACGATCCCGCCCTCGAAGTGCACGCGCGGAGCGCTCACGGCTTGCGGCGCGCGCAAGCCGTGATCGACGACCCCCACGATCGTCTGCAGCAGCGCCGAGCGGATCCTGTTGGAGCCCGCGCTGCCGAGCACCAACTCGACCTCCCCGTCGCGCATCACGACCGACGGGGCCATCATGCTCGGCATCCGCCGTCCGGCGGGATGGCTGTGGAAGCCGAGCGGGCTCAGGTCCTCCTCGCCCATCACGTTGTTCAGGTGGATCCCGGTCCCTGGCACGACCACGCCCGACCCCTCCCCGTTCGTGCACGTCACCGAGCACGCTCTCCCGTGCGAGTCGAGCACTGAGATGTGGGTCGTGGATCCAAGCCTCGAGGAGAGGAAGTGCGCCAAAAATCCCTCCTCTCCCAGTCCCTGCACAAACTCGGGCGTGCGCTCACCCTGGGCAGCTTCCATAGCGGCGATCACCGTGCCGAGCGACGGCGGCGCGGGTTGCGCGTCGAGCAGCCCGAGCGAATACGCGAGCAGCGTGCCGCCGGCCGACGGCGGCGGGTTGGTGAGCACGTCGCGGTCGCGATAGCGCATGTGCAGCGGCGCCCGCTCGATCGCCCTGTAGCCGGCGAGCTCCGCGTGGCTGACCGATCCGCCACGCTCGCCGAGCCAGGCGCATACCGCGTCGGCGATGTCCCCGCTGTAGAACGGCTTCGCGCCGTCCTGCCCGAGTCGCACAAGCGCGTCGCCGAGCTCGGGGTTGCGCAGCAGCTCGCCCTCGCGCAGCACCCTGCCCCGCGGCGCCCACAGCGCCGCGCACTCGGGCGTGGACTGCAAGAGGTCGGCAAGGATCTCCACGATGTAGGCCTGCCCGGCGTTGAGCACCACCCCGTCGCGCGCCAGCTTTGCGGCGGGCGCCGCCAGCTCAGCGAGGCCGATCGTCCCCCAGCGCGCCGCCGCCTCGCATACCCCCGCGGGCGTCCCATATATCCCGCACGAGGCCGGACCGATGTAAAAGACCTGGACGGCGTCCCCGAACGACACGTCCACCGCTTCGAGCTCCGCCGCGCCGCCGTCCTTGGCTCGCGAGGGGGTCTCCACGAAGAAGTCGAGCAATGCCGGCTCCTGACCGCCTCCCGCCACCATCATGTATCCGCCTGCGCCGAGCCCGGTCAACAGCGGCTCGGCCGCGAACGACGTGAGCATCGCCGCCACGGCCGCATCGACCGCGTTGCCGCCGCGGCGCAACACGTCCGCCCCGGCCCGCGCCGTAAGCGGATGCCCCGCCGCCACAACGCCCTTCTCGACTGCGCTCATGCCTTCAGCGAATAGCACACTGAACGTCTCCTGACGCTCGCGCGGAGTGGCTGCCTAGATTCTCGATATCAGCTCGATGCTCTTCGTAGGCGATCGAAAAAGATAAAGAGGAGCGAGGGGCGGTATATATTTTTGAGATTTTGCGATTGTATATACGACTTGTATTTACTATGGCAAAATTTCAAAAAAGAACATACACCCCACAGGTCCGCCACCCACAAAATATCCCGAACGCGACGCACGCCAGGCCCATCCCAAAAACTCTAAAAGTTCGGAATGAACTCTGGCACGTCCATGTCGGAGACCGCGAGGCCGCCGCGGCGTGACTGCCTGGTGTCGCGGGCTGAGGGGCCGGCGCGCTTTACGCGCGGCTCCCCATCCGGCTCGCGCATCTGCGGACGTGCGCCCTCGGCGCCATAGCCGGTGGCCACGACGGTCACCCACACCTGGTCGTCGAGCTTCTCGTCGACCATCGCTCCGAAGATGATGTTCGCGTCGGGGTGGGCCGCCTCGGAGACGGCCTTGGCGGCCTCGTTAACCTCCCACAGCGACAGGTCGCGTCCGCCGGTTATCGACAGCAGGATCGAGCGCGCGCCGTCCATCGAGGTCTCCAGCAGCGGCGAGGCGGCTGCCTGCACGGAGGCGTCGATCGCCCGGTTCTCACCGAAGCCCATGCCTATCCCCAGCAGCGCGGTGCCGGCGTCCGACATGATCGTGCGCACGTCGGCGAAGTCCAGGTTGATGAGACCCGGGAGCGTGACGAGGTCGGAGATGCCCTGCACGCCCTGGCGCAGCACGTCGTCGGCGACGCGGAAGGCCTCGACCATCGCGGTCTGCTTGTCGAGCACGGTCAGCAGGCGGTTGTTGGGCACGACGATCAGCGTGTCGACCTCCTCGGCCAGCGCCTCCACGCCGCGTTCGGCCTGCTCTGCGCGGCGCGAGCCCTCGAAGCCGAACGGCTTCGTCACGATCGCCACCGTGAGCGCTCCCACTTCACGTGCGATGCGCGCGACGATCGGCCCGGCGCCGGTGCCGGTCCCGCCGCCCGCTCCCGCTGTTATGAAGATCATGTCCGAGCCCTTCAGCAGCGCCTTGATGCGGTCGTAGTCGTCCATCGCGGCCTGCCTGCCGACGTCGGCGTCCGAGCCGGAGCCGAGCCCCCTGGTCACTTCGGCGCCGATGTGCAGAGTGATGTCGGCTGTGGACTGCTGCAGCGACTGCAGGTCGGTGTTGACCGCGAGGAACTCGACGCCCTCGACCTCGGCCTCCACCATGCGGTTGACGGCGTTGGTGCCGGCGCCGCCGACCCCGACGACGCGGATCACCGGCTGCCCGACCGGCATCGCCGCGCCAGACAGGCGCAGCTCGTCGCGAACGCGCCCCTCGCTCGCGGGTGCCGGCGCGCTTGGGCCGGGCCGGTCCATCAGGTTCTCGGAGGAGAACGCATTGCGCAGGCGCTCCTGGGGACTCGGGACGGAGCTCCCCTCATCGTCGCCCGAATGCCGGCGCAGCGACGGGTGTGGAACGCCGCTATCGGGCGAACGCCTGGGCGTGGCCCGGGGTCGGGTCGCGGACGGCTCCACCGACCCATGCTCCGCGGTGGGCGCCTGCGGGGCTGGATCGGCCTTCTGCTGCTCAGCGCGCGGCTCCTTATCGAGCTCCTCGGTCTTGCGGAAGAGCGCCGCGAGCGGCCCTTCGCGCATGCTCGCGCGCTTAGGGTTTGCCATTTGCCAGGACCTCTCGCGCCAGCTGGCGGTAGGACTGCGCGGCGACCCCGTCCGGCTCGTACCTGAGCACCGACATCCCCTTCACGGGCGCCTCGGCGAAGCGCACCGTCTTGCGGATGCGCGAGGCGAACACGCGGTCGCCGAAGTTCTCCTCGAGGATCTCGATCGCCTCCTTGGCGTGGATCGTGCGCGAATCGACCAACGTCGGGAGGATACCCTCGATGTCCACGTCCGGATTGAGGTTCTCACGAATCATCGCCAGGGTGTTCTGCAGCTGGATGAGCCCACGCATCGACAGATACTCGCACTGCACGGGGACAATAACCTTGTCGGCGGCGGTAAGCGCGTTGATGGTGAGCAGCCCCAAGCTCGGCGGGGTGTCGATGCAGATGAAGTCGTAGTCCTCGCGGATCGGCTCGAACGCCTTCTGCAAGGAGCGCTCGCGGCCGATCATCGTGGACATCGCGATCTCGGCGCCCGCCAGGTCGATCGAGGCGCACGCCACGTCGATCTCGCGTTTGCGGATCACCTCTCGGATGGCGGCGCGCTGGGTGAGCACGTCGTACATCGACAGCTCGAGCGTATCGGGGTCGATGCCCTGGGACATCGTGAGGTTGCCCTGCGGGTCCATGTCGACGCACAGGACGCGGTGGCCCTCCTCCGCGAAGGCGGCGGCGAGGTTGAGCGTCGTCGTTGTCTTGGCCACCCCGCCCTTCTGATTGGCGAACGCGATGACCTTGGCCCGTGCAGTCACGGCAGGCTCCGATGGTCGAGTTTGGCAAGCCTTCGGGTGGTT
>DASUDH010000161.1:0-8599 GCA_036275675.1 Solirubrobacteraceae bacterium
GTCCCGGTCCGCCCAAAGTGCCAGTCGCCCTGCGGCCGGTCTCGTGGCCGGCGGGGTCACCGCCTCAGCGCGATCTCGCCGCCGCTGAACAGCTCTGGGACCTGCCTCGCCGCCGGTACCGAGCTTCGTCGGCTTCCCCTCACCGGATAGCCAACCCATCCCCCAAAACACAAGAAGGAGAGTCACATGAACCGACAGGATCACCCACCCACGCCCGAGCAGATAGAGATCGCCCGCTGGGCGGCTTCGCTCGGGGCCATTACCGCCGAGGCGCTCGCTCTGCGGGTCGGCATCACCCCCGCCTCGGCGCGCGCGCGGCTCGCCGTCGCACAGCGTCGCGGCCTGCTCTCGCGGGAGCGTCCGCTCACAGGACACCCCGCGCTGTTCGCACTCACGCGAGCGGGCCTGCGAGCATGCGACGCACGTGGCCTCCAGATGTGCCAGGTGAGCACATCCAATGCTCACCACCTGGTCGTGTGCGCTGCGGCCGCCGCCTCGCTGGAGCATTGCTATCCAGACCATCGCGTCGCCGGCGAGCGCGAGTTGCGCCATGACGAGCGCGAGCACGGCCGTCCGCTGGCGAGCGCCATGCTCGGGGGCCTGTACGGCGGGGAGAGCCGGCTGCACCGCCCAGACCTCGTCCTGTGGCCGGCCGACACCCGCGATCGACCGCCTGTCGCGGTCGAGGTCGAGCTGACGGTCAAGTCGCCACGACGGCTGCTCGAGATCTGTCGCGCCTGGGCCCGCTGCCGGACGATCGCGGGCGTGCTCTATCTCGCGCCTGCTGCCGTACAGCACGCGCTTTCGCGAGCGATTGCCGAGGCACGCGCCTGCGAGCAGGTCGTCGTCTTGCCGCTGAGTGCCCTGCCGGGTGTCGATGTCGACGCTGACAGGGCCCCCGTGCGTGCGCCCACGCGTGCGTGCGCGCACGAGGATGGGCGGCCCGAAGGGCGGCCACAGGCTCGCGGTGCGCGAGGCGCCTAACACGCAGCGTGCGGGTGGGCAGCGAATTTAGCCCGTCATTCAGGCCAAAAAGTCGATCTAAGGGGTTCCGCGCCGAGAACCGTCCCAAGCGCCGCCTACCTTCAAACCGGGGCGAGCCAACAGCAAAGGAGAACACCATGTCCTACTCGAACATCAACCGCGTCGTCCTCGTCGGCCGCCTCACCGCCGATCCCGAGTTGCGCGCGCTGCCCTCCGGCTCGACGGTCTGCAACCTGCGTCTTGCCTGCAACACCAGCCGCAAGAACGCCGAAGGCGACTACACGGAGAAGCCCAACTTCTTCACTGTCAGCATCTTCGGCTCAGCGGGCGAGTCGGTTCACCGCTACATGAGTCGCGGCCGCCGCGTCGCGGTTGACGGGCGTCTGGACTGGCGTGAGTGGGAGACCCCCGAGGGCGGCAAGCGCCAGGCGGTCGACATCGTCGCCGAGAGCGTGCAGTTCCTCGACGCTCGCGGCGATCACGGCGACCACGACGGCTCCCCCGACGACGAGGGCTCGGCCGATGGCGCACACGGCGGAGAGGAGCCAGAGCTGGTCGGCGTCGGCTCAGGGATCGACGACGATCTCGTCTTCTAGCGCCTCATCGGCGGCTCGCAGCGCGGCGGGATGTCCACAGTGGCATCCCGCCGTCGGCGCCCCAGGCGCCTTTTCGTATTTAAGGGGTCTAAACTGCCGCCGCGGCCTCGCCGTCAGACATCCGCGACCAGCTAAGACCAGCCAAGCCCCATCACGCCCACAAGGAGCCTGTTTCGGTGCCAGTCAACACCAAAGCGATCGGAAAGACCTACGAGCCCACAACCTACGCGGTGGGCCGAGAGAAGATCAAGGAGTACGCCCGCGCGGTCGGCGAGACCGACCCGCTCCACCTCGACGAGAAAGCCGCGCGCGACGCCGGCTATGCCGACGTGGTGGCTCCGCCGATGTTCGCCGTCGTGTACAGCTCCCCGTCGGTGGCCCCCTCGCTGTTCGACCCCGAGGTGGAGATGAACTTCGCGATGATGGTCCACGGGGGCCAGGAGTTCGAGTGGGGGCCACTCGTGGTGGCCGGGGATGAGATCACCACCACCGCGAGCGTCAAGGACATCTCTGAACGCGATGGCCGCGGCTACTACGTGTTCGAGTCCGTCTCCGTCAACCAGCGCGGCGAGCAGGTGTGCCGCGGAACCTGGACCAACATCGTCCGAGGAGTCTGAAGTCGTCATGGCCGATTTGACAGTAGGAGCCCAGATCCCCGAGGTGCGGGTCACCCCCGACAAGTACCTCACCGCCCGCTACGCCGGCGCCTCCGGTGACTTCAACCCGATCCACATCGACGAGGAGTTCGCGCGCGCGGTCGGGCTGCCGGGGCGCATCCTGCACGGGCTGTGGTCGATGGCCCAGGTGGCCCGCGCGCAGACAGAGGCAGCGGGAGGGCCGGCCACGCTCAGGCGGCTGTCCGTCCAGTTTCGCGGCATGGGCGTGCCCGAGCAGGAGGTCGTCGTGACGGGCACCGTTCGCGAGGTCTCAGATGGGCGCGTGGTCGTCGACACCGTCGCCGAGCAGGCCGGCAACCAGATCATCCGCAACGCCGAGGCCGAGCTGCAGGTCTGAGCCACGCCGATGGCGTCGCTCCACGCATCGGGGCGGCGCCAGAGGGTCCGTGGCACAGACCCTAGAATCATTTCCATGCTCACCCCCCGCCAGGAGTCGATCCTGTGCAAGGTGGTGGAGGACTATCTGCAGAGCGGCCAGCCGGTGGCCTCCAAGACGATCGCCGCCGACCCGAGCCTCGACTGCGGGCCCTCCACCGTCCGCAACGAGCTTGCCCTGCTCGAGGAGCACGACCTGCTCGCCCACCCGCACACCTCAGCGGGACGCGTACCGACGGACGCCGGGCACCGCTACGTGGTGGACAAGATGCTCTGCTCCGGCCAGGGCCTGGCGCCCGCCCGCCCGCTCGCCCTGTCGCTCACGCGACGCGAGCTGGAGGAGGCGATGCGCGCCACAAGCGAGGCCATCTCGCAGGTGACGAGCCTCCTGGCCGTGGTCTCGGCGCCGTCGCTCAACACGACGACGATCCGCCACGTTGAGGTGCTCGCGCTGCAGCCGCAGGTCGTGGTCGTCGTCGTCATCACCTCCACCGGCGGCGTCTCCAAGATGCTCACCACGTTCGACGGGCCGGTCGACCAGGGGCTCGTCGGCTGGGCCGGCGAATACCTCAACGAGCGGCTCGTCGGCTTCGGGCTCGGCGCGCGCATGCTCTCCAAGCGCCTTGACGATCCCGGTCTCGGCGTCAGCGAGCGCGCGTTCGTCGACCGCCTCGCGCCGGCCTTCGACAGTCTCGCCCGCGAGACCGAGGACACACTCTACGTCGACGGCGCCGCCCACCTGCTCTCCGACCGGCGCCTGCACGACTTCAGCGAGATCAACGAGCTCATGGGCCTGCTCGAGCGCCGCGCCGCTCTGCTGCGCGTCCTGCGCGCCGCCCTCGGCGAGTCCGACGTCTACGTGCGCATCGGCCGCGAGAACGAGATCCCCGCGATGCGCTCGCTCGCGCTCGTGGCTGCCGGCTACGGTCTCATGTGGCGAAAGCTGGGCGCCGTGTCGGTGATCGGCCCGGTTCACATGGACTATGCGGGCGCGATCGCAACCGTGCGCGAGGCAGCGCACGAGCTGTCGCGCTTCGTCGAAGACGCCTACTCCGAACACTGATGAGTGCCACCACCCCCCGTGACCCTTACGAGGTGCTCGGCCTGTCAAGGGATGCCGCCGAGCAGGACGTCAAGAAGGCCTTTCGCCGCCTTGCGCGTGAGCTGCACCCCGACGTCAACGCACACGACCCAGAAGCAGAGGAGAAGTTCAAGGAGGCCGCCGAGGCCTACGAGATCCTCTCCGACCCGGAGCGCCGCGCCACCTACGATCGCTACGGCCACGAGGGCCTGCGCTCCGGCGGCTACGCCCCCAACTTCGACGGGTTCGGCTCGATCGGTGACCTGTTCAACGCCTTCTTCGGCGGCAACAGCCCGTTTGGCGCGAGCTCGGGACCCGCGCTCGGCGGGGACATCGCCGTCGCCGTCGAGATCACGCTGCTCGAAGCTTTCGCGGGGGGCACGGTCGATATCTCCTACGAGGTGGTCGATCGTTGCGCTCACTGTCACGGCAACGGCGCAGAGCCCGGCACGCCGATCGAGCGCTGTGCGCGCTGCAACGGCGCCGGTCAGGTGCAGAGCGTCGTGCGCACCCCCTTCGGCCAGATGATGCGCACGAGCCTCTGCGATGCCTGTCACGGCGATGGACGCCTTCCCAACACCCCGTGTGAGGAATGTCGCGGCCGTGGGCAGAAGGCGGTCAGGCGCAGCGAGCAGGTGGCCGTCCCCGCCGGCATCGCCGACGGTCAGCGCATCCGCGTCAGCGGGCGCGGTCACGCCGGTGAGCGCGGCGCCCACCCCGGCGACCTGTACGTGCTCGTGCGCATCCGTCCCGACGAGCGCTTCGCGCGCGAAGGCAACGACCTCATCACCGCGCTCGACGTCCCCGCGCCGCTCGCCTCGCTCGGCGCCACTCTCGAAGTCTCCACGCTCGACGGCCCCGTGCCGATCGAGGTGCCCGTCGGCACGCAACCCGGGGAGGTCTTCACAGTGCGCGGCCAGGGCATGCCCTCGCTGCGCGGTGGGCGCCGCGGCGACCTGCGCGTCGTCGTCAACATCGTCATCCCGCGCCGTCTGAGCAACGCCCAGCGCGAGCTGCTTGGTCGGCTGAACGACACGCTCACCGACGAGAATCTGCGCTCCGACGAGTCCGTGTTCGCGAAGTTGCGGCGCGCCCTGCGCCACCAGGCCGCATGATTCGCGCTGGGCTCGGCGGGCGGGCAGCGTGATTCGCCTGGCGCTGCGTGTGACGCGCGCCGACGCCGAGCTCGTGCTCGCCGACCTGCTCGACCTGGCGCCGGGTGGAGTGGAGGAGATCGAGCTCCCGGCACGAGACGACGGGGGAGAGGACATCGTGGAATACGCCGTCTACGGGGGCCCGGGCGAGCTGCCCAGCCTGCCGGACCTGCAAGCCGCCGCGGGCGGAGCGCTGGTCGAGGTCTCCACCAGCGAGATCCCCGACGACTGGTCGGAGCGCTGGAAGCGGTTCCATCACCCGATCCTGATCGAGCCGCCCGCGGGCGGTGCGTCTGCCGGCGCCGTCCCCGCGCTTCATGTGCGTCCGCCGTGGGAGGCCCCAAGTGGGCGGCCCGGGGTGCGCGAGATCGCGATCGACCCTGCGCAAGCATTCGGCACGGGCGCGCACGCCACCACCCGGCTGTGCCTGGAGCTGCTGCTGGAGCTGGCCGCGAGCGACGACGCCCGCGGCGCCGTGCTCGACGTCGGCGCCGGCTCGGGCGTGCTCGCGATCGCGTCCGCCAAGCTCGGGTACGCCCCGGTGCTGGCGCTCGACAACGACGCTGAGAGCGTGCGCGCGATCGTCGCCAACGCCGCCGTCAACGGCGTGGAGGTCGAGGCCCGCCGCTTCGACCTGCGCCGCGAGATGTTGCCGTGGCTCGCCTTGGATGGGGATGGGGATGGCGTTCCCGCGGTGTTCAGCGCCCCCGCCGACAGCGATCGGAGGGAGGAACGGGCTGGGCGGTCCGTCGTGCTCGCCAACCTGCTGCTGCCCCTGCTGCTCGAACTGGCCGACGCGATGCCTGCCTCGGACCCGCCCGGGTGCCTCGATCTGATCGCGAGCGGGCTGCTGCGCGAGCAGGCTGAGGAGGTGGCGCAAGCGTTCGCTAAGCGCCTTGGGCTGTGCGAGCGAGCGCGTCGCGAGCGGGGCGAGTGGGTCGCGCTGTGGCTGACGCGGGCTCGGGCAGCTCGGTCGCAGCGCGCACCATCGCCCTGAACAGCAGGTCGAGCGCGGGGCGCGCGCCGCCCTCCGTGTCGAGCAACGCCCGCGCCGCCAGCAAGGCCGCCCCGATCGCGTCGAGCGCCTCCCCGACGGGGCCCGGCTCGGGGTCGCGGCACACCGCGATCGCCAGATCGAGCATGCCCTGCGCCTGTTCGACCGCTCCCGCGAACAACGCCGGGCCAGCGAGGCTCCCATAGCCGTACGCGCGTGCGAGACGACCTTGGAGCGTTATCTCCGCGGCGCCGCGCGGAGGGGACGCGGGCGGCAGCCCGCGACCGTCCACCAGTCCCGCCATCGTCTCCCCGATCACGCCGCTCGTCGTCCGCTCGTCGAGCCCAGCGTTGGCCGCCACCCGCAACGCCAGGTACAAGCCGCTCGACGTGAGACCGTACGGAGGATCCGAGGCGAACACGATCCGCTCGGCGGGCACGCGCGCGAACAGCTCGATCACGTCGATCGGGAAGAAGCACGACGTGTCGTACAGCACGCCCGGATGGTCGGCCAGCCGCGAGCTGAGGATCCCCTGGTCACAGATCGCGCCGTGCGCGAGGATCAACACCACGTCGGGGTGGCGCAGCGCGAGGTCGGCCAACCCGTCGGCGATCGGCGGCATGCCGCGCCCCGCATGGATCAGGATCGGCACGTCGGCCTCGCCGGCGAGCTCGAAGATGCCGTCCATCTCCGGGCCGTCGAACGAGAACTCCTGCGCGCGCGGGTGCAGCTTGATCCCCCGCGCCCCCTTGCCGAGGCAGCGTTCGCCCTCGGCGATCGGGCCTTCGGTCGGATCCAATCGGCAGAACGGGATCAGCCGCCCGTCGCTTTCGCCGGCCCACGCGAGCACGCGATCGTTGGGGACGGCGTAGGAGGGCCTGCGCTCCGGGTCGTGCAACGCGAACACGCACGCCCTGCGGGCGCCTGCGTCGTCGAGCTGCGAGAGCAGCGTCTCCAGGGCGAGCGAGCGGCCATCCTCGTCCAGTCCGAGGTGCGTGTGCGCGTCGAACACTTCGCTGCCCGCGGGCCTCAGCAGCTCGCCTTCCGCCAGGAACGGAGCGAGTGCCTCGGCATACAGAGATGCGCTCACAGTCGCCTCATTCTGCCGATCGCGCTCGTCCGTGGGCTTGTGACCGTGCGCTGGGGGGCTTGTAACACGCTTGTGCGGTTGGTCTCGACCGTGCTCGCGGGTCTACTGTCTGTCCATGGCAACGCGCATCGTCATCGCAGGCGGTGGCTTCGGCGGCTTCTACGCAGCCCGCTCGCTCGAGCGCCTTCCAAGCGTCCGCAGCGCGCGCGTCACGCTCGTCAACGACGCCAACTTCATGCTCTACACGCCGCTGCTCCCGGGCGCCGCGGGTGCAACGCTCGACCCGCGCCACGTGGTCGTTCCATTGCGCTCGCAGCTGCGGCGCACCGCCCTGGTCATCGGGAGCGTCACGGGCGCCGACCCCGGGCGCCGCGTGCTCGGGGTGCGCCGGGTGGACGGGGAGCAGCTCGAGCTCGGCTACGATCAGTTGCTCGTCGCGCTCGGGTCGATCTCGCGCACGCTCCCGATCCCCGGCCTCGCCGAGCACGCGACCGGCTTGAAGTCGCTGTCCGACGCCACCGCGCTGCGCAACCAGGTGCTCACCTGCCTCGACATCGCCGAGTCGCTCGAGGACCCGGCGCGGCGCGCCGAGTACCTCGGCTTCGTGTTCGTCGGCGCTGGCTACGCGGGTCTCGAGGGACTCGCCGAGCTGCAGGACTTCGCCGCCCAGGCGATCGAGCTCTACCCGCGCTGCCGGGCCGAGGGGATGCGTTGGGTGCTCGTCGAGGCGCGCGAGCGGATCATGCCCGAGGTGCCGCCGAGCCTGTCCGCGTTCGCGGCGCGCGAGCTGCTGGGGCGCGGCATCGAGATCAAGACGAGCACGACGCTGCGGGCGCTTACGCCGCACAGCGCGATCCTCTCCGACGGCGAGGAGATTGCCGCGCGTACTCTGGTATGGACCGCCGGCGTGCGACCCAGTTCCGTCGTCGCCTCGCTCGACCTGCCGCTCGATGATGCGGGGCGGATCCTCACGGACCGCGAGCTGCGCGTTCCAGACCAGCCGGGCGTGTGGGCGATCGGCGACTGCGCGGCCGTGCCCGACCCGGCGCGACCCGGACAGGCGTGTCCGCCGACGGCCCAGCACGCCATCCGTCAGGGGCGACTCGCCGCCCGGAACATCGCCGCCATGCTCGAGCGGCACGAGGCCAGGGCGTTTCGCTACCGCACCGCCGGGGTGGTAGCGGAGCTCGGTCACAACAATGCGGTCGCGATCACGCTCGGCGTGCGCTGGCGCGGCCTGCCGGCCTGGTTCATCGCGCGCACCTACCACCTTCTGCTGATGCCCGGCTTCGGACGCAAGCTGCGCCTGCTGGTGGACTGGAACGTCGCGCTCGTGTTCGGTCGCGACGCCTCCTCGCCCGGTCGGCTCGGCAGCCCGACGCCCCTGCAACGCGCCGATCCTGAAGAATCGACGCATGACTCGCGACCGGTCGGCGTATCCTGACCAGACGATGGCGATCATCGACGACATCCAACTGGACCTGAAGAGCGCGATGCGCGCCGGTGAGAAGCAGCGCGTCGGCGCGCTGCGCCTGGTCCTGTCCGAGCTGCAGAAGGCGGCCAAGGAGGGCTCCGAGGACGAGCTCGCCGTGCTGCGACGCGAGCGCAAGCGACGCGTCGAGGCCGCCAGGGCGTTCAGCGACGCAGG
>DASUDH010000162.1:0-8505 GCA_036275675.1 Solirubrobacteraceae bacterium
GAGCTGATGCGCAAGGAGGTGCTCGGCGGCGCTGCGCGGATCGCGGGTCGCCTGGGCGAGCTGCGCCTTGACACCGATCTCGACATCTCCCACGGCGTGGTGCGCTACCTGGAGTTGGTGAAGCTCGCCGCGCTGAAGGAGCGCCCGGCGGGTCAGAGCGTGGCGGAGGCGCTCGAGGACATCAACCAGCGGCTGCTCGCCGCGTGCACGCCGCTTCAGCGCGAGATATTCCAGACCTCGACGCTCGACGAGACGCTGCTCACCACCGAGCGGGACGAGATCGAGCCAGCCGGGCCAGAGCAGAGTGGGACCGAGGGCGACCGCGGGGACTCCGGTCCGCCCGCGGCGACACCCGCGCAGACCCCTTTCGCGCGACGCGAGGAACCCTCGCTGCAAGCGTTCCTGCCTCGGCGCGGCGACGGCCTCGTGCTGTCTGCGTCGGATATCGACACGTACAGGAGCTGTCCGCTGCGCTACAAGTTCGCACGCGTCCTGAAGGTCCCGTCCGATCAGACACTGCACCAGCGCTTCGGCATCGCCGTGCACCAGGTGCTCGAGCGCTACCACGCCTCCGAGCACACGACACTGCCGCAGATGATGGAGCTGTTCGAGGCGTGCTGGCGGCGCGGCGGCTTCGGCGACAGCGACGTCGAGCGAGACCTGCACGGCAAGGCGCGCGCGGCGCTCGTGCTCTACCACCAGCGCCTGGAGGCCCACGAGGCCGAGCCGGTCTGGTTCGAGCGCTCGTTCTCGTTCAAGCTCGGCCCCCACCATCTGCGCGGACGCGTCGATCGCGTCGACCGGCTCCCGGACGGGGCCTACGAGCTGATCGATTACAAGACCTCGCGCCCGAGGACCGCCGCACAACTCAAGGGCGATGTGCAGCTGTCGCTCTACGCCGTCGGCGCGCGCGAGTCGTGGGAGCTCGAGGCGGAGCGCCTTGCCTACTACTACGTGCTCGACGACCTGAAGGTGCCAGTCCCGAGCGCCGAGATGGACCCCGGCTGGATCGCCACGGTCGTCGCCGAGGTCGGCGAGGCGATCATGGCGCAGCGCTTCGAGCCGACCCCCTCACCGGCGGTGTGCGGGCTGTGCGACTACCGGATCGCGTGCCCCGCTTGGGAGCGTTGAGGTGTGTCACGAAAACGCCGGCGGCGGGGCATACCGCGGCGAGCCCAACGCGTGGACGCTCACCGACAAGGGCTGGCGGATCCAGGGCGCCATCGTCGAGCAGACCTCGAGCGGCTGACCTCGCGCTGCGCTTGCGAACCTCCTCAACCGAATCGAAACGAGGCGTTATGCTGCGCTTTAGGCTGTGCTATTAGGCTTTCTCGCGGATGAAGGGAAGCATCGCGAAGGGAGGGGCTCCAGCGCATGCGTGTCGCTGCCTGCCCGCGCTGTCTCTGCTCGTTGCCGGCCTGCTCGCCGGCTGCGGTGGCGGTTCGTCCAGCACCTCCTCCGCCGTCCCCGTGTCCCCCGCTGCCGCGCCCACACAGAACGCTTCTGTCTCGAGCGCCGACGCCGTCGCGCTCGTCTCCGGCGCCCCGATCGCCAAGGCGAGCTACCGGCACTGGCTGGCGGTCGAGCAGACGGGCGGCACGAGCAACGCAGGCCACAGGGCGCTCGGCTTCCTGATTACGTCCGAGTGGGTGCTGGGCGAGGCGGCGGCTCGCCATATCGCGGTCTCCGAAGCCGAGGTCAAGCAAAGCTTCGCGCACCTCGTGCGCCAGAGCTTCCCGAAGGCCGGCTCGCTGCAGAAGTACCTAGCCAAGTCCGGCGAGACCGAAGCCGACCTGCTGGCGCGCATCAAGGTCGAACTACTCGCCTCGCGCATCGCGGCGAAGGTCACTGCCGGCAAGAGCGCCGCGCAGCGCACGGCCCTGCTCGCCAGCTTCGAGAACAACTTCCACGCGCATTGGAAGAGCTTCACCGACTGCAAGCCGGGCTATGTGATGGAAGATTGCAAGCAATACAACGGCAAGCCGGAAAACCTCACGGCCACGAGTTCGCCACGCGCGGCCGCCAGCGCAGGCGGATCGGCGACCGGCGGCTACTCCGCGTCGAGCTCCAACGGCGAAGTGTTTACTGCGCGAGGCGCGCTTGCGCTCTCGAGCCCCGCGTTCGAACGCAACGGCGCGATCCCCACCCAGTACACGTGCGCGGGCGCCGGCATCTCCCCGCCGCTTTCCTGGCAGAAAGTGCCCGCGAAGGCGGCCGAGCTGGTGCTGTTCGTCATCGACACCAACTCCTCGGGGTCGAGTGGCGGCATCCGCTGGGTCGTCGGCGGGATCGACCCGAGCTCTACAGGCGTAGCCGCCGGCGGGCTTCCGCCGGGTGGGATCGTCGGCACCAACACGGCCGGCAAGGCCGCCTACAGCCCGATCTGTCCTGCCCACGGCAAGAGCGACACGATCGAGCTCGTGATGTACGCGCTGAAGAGGACGATCCCCCTATCGCCCGGCTTCCAGCCCACAAAGGCAGAGGCCGAATACGGCTCGCACAAGCTCCTGATGGGCTCGGGCGCCGTCACGTACGGGATCGCCTCGCGCCCCTAGCTCGCCTTTCGATCGGCGCGCCGCATCGGTCACAGGCCGAGGAGCTCGCCCTCAGCTCTCGATCCCGCGCTGGCGCAGGAAGCGCTGGAATTCCCGCGCCAGCAGGTCGCCCGACGGCAGGTCCTGCGGGCTGAGCGTCGCCTGCTCGCTCTCCGTCGCCTGCCGCTCCAGTCTCTCCACAAACGCCTGGATGTCCGGGTCCGACTGCACCGCCAACCCCACCTGGCGTTCGTACTCGCCGGCCGCCTGCTCCAGCTCGGACACATCCACCGACACGCCCACCATCAGCTCGAGCTTACGCAGCAGCGCGAGCGCCGCCTTCGGGCTGGAGGCAGCCGCCACGTAGTGGGGCACGCTCGCCCACACGCTCGCCGACGGCAGCCCAGCCTGCGCGCACGCCGCGTTCAGCACGCCCACGATCCCGGTCGGGCCCTCGTAGCGGCTCGCTTCCAACCCAAGCCGCTCGATCATCGCCGGGTCCGAGGCGAAGCCCGTCATCGCCACCGGGTGGGAGTGCGGCACGTCCGCCAACAGTCCCCCGAGGGTCACCACGAGCTGCACGTCGAGCGCTTCCGCGAGGTCCACGATCAGCGCGCTGAACGAGCGCCAGCGCATCGACGGCTCGGCGCCCTGCACGATCACCAGATCCCGCGGCGCCCGCGGTGCGCGCGCCTCGCAGATCTCGACGGACGGCCACGAGATCACGCGCGCCTGCGTCTCCTCGATCAGCACGTGCGGCCGGTTGGCCTGGAAGTCGTAGAACTCCTCCGTGTCGACCTGGGCGAAGCGCTCCGCGCCAAGCGCCTGCCCGAGGAAGGCGGTAGCGGACGACGCAGCGTCGCCTGCGTCGTTCCAACCCTGAAACGAGCACACCATCGCCGGAGCCCTCAGGCCGTCGGGGCGGCGATCCCAGATGAGCGGCTGCATCCGACTCACCGTACATCATGGACACCTCATGCCCACCAAGAGCGCGACCACCGGCGTGGCAGCCGGCGAGCAGCGAGCAGCCCGTCCGCCAGCTCTCGCGGCTCCCGCCCCCGACGGCGACACCGCCGACGCGCAGACGATCGCCACGCTGCGCGACGGCCAAGCCGTGGAAGCGGTGTTCGCGTGCGTGCGCAAGGAGCGGCTCGTGGCCCGCTCGGGCGTCCCCTACCTCACGCTCGAATTGCGCGACCAGAGCGGCGCCGTGCAGGGCCGGGCATTCCGCGACGCGGACCTGCTCGCCGGGCGCTTCGAGCGCGGCGACCTCGTACGCGTGCGCGGGCGCGCCGAGAGCTTCCGCGGAGAGCTGCAGATCGCCGTCGAGCAGATCGCGCGCGTCGAGCTCACGAACGCCGAGGCCGCCCGCTTCCTGCCCGTCTCCCATCGCGACCTCGACGAGCTCGAAGGGTTTCTCGAGCACCTTGCCCGCGAGGTCTACGACCCCGGCTTGGGAGCGCTGCTCGAGCGGCTGCTCGCCGACCGCGAGCTGCGCGCCGGCCTGCGCCGCGCGCCGTGCTCGCTGCCGTCCCCCGGTCCGGCGCGCTCCTCCGTCCACCACGCCTTCCTCGGCGGGCTGCTCGAGCACACCGTCGCCGTAGCCACGATGGCCGTCGAGCTGTGCGCCGTGCACCCGCGCCTCGACCGCGACCTGCTGCTGTGTGCCGCCCTCGTCCACGACCTCGGCAAGACGCGCGAGTACGCCTACGGCGCGGAGATCACGCGCACCGAGGAGGGCCGCATGCTCGGCCACGTCGAGCTCGGCCTGCGCCTGATCGCCGCCCACGCCCCGCCCGCGCTGCCGGTGAAGCGGCGCCTCGCGCTCGAGCACTGTGTGCTCGTCCACCACGGCGCCGACGGGGCTGGTGGGACCGCCATCCAGCGCTTCGCCTCGCCCGAGGCGCTCGCGCTGCAGCGGCTCAACGCGCTCGACGCGGGCGTCAAGGGCGCCTTCGAGCAGGGCCTCGGGCGCTGATCGCCTCCCGCTCCCGCTCGGCCGGCGGCTCGCACACCGTCGCCGGCCATGCGTACGCTGAGAAACACCTGTCAGCCGGTCAAGTCTGGGCTTGCGAATGCCGATCATCAACGGGTGGGCGACCCACCCAAGTCAACCGGCGCATCCGTGAGCGAGCTCTCGCTCCTGCGCCCCGCCGAGGGGGCGCCCACGCCAGCCCACAGCCGGCCGATCCAGTCCCACGCGCTCACCCAGGCCATCGGCGACGGCCGCCCCGGACGGCTGATCGGAGATGTCGTCGTGGACCTCGGGTTCTCCACCCGCGAGAAGGTCGAGGAAGCGGTCGAGCTCGCCCGCGCCCAGCGCAAGCCCACCGGCCAGATCCTCGTCGAGCAGGGCATCCTGCGCCACGACCAGCTCGCCCACGTCGTCGCCGAGCGCTACGGCCTCGACTACATCGACCTGTCGGTCTACGAACTCGACATGGGGGCGGTCAACCTGATCGACATGGAGGCCATCCGGCGCTATCAGGCCGTGCCGGTCGGCTTCCTCGAAGACGGCACGCTGCTGCTCGCGATGGCCGACCCCACGAATGTGCTCACGGTCGACGACATCGCGATGCTCACAGGCCGCCGCGTGCGCGCCGCGTCCGCCTCGATCGAGGACCTCAACATCCTGATCACCCGTCTTTCCCGCGTGGAGCAGTCCGTCGAAGCGATCGTCGACGAGGACGTCCAGCCCGACGAAGAGCTCATCATGGACGAGGCCGACAAGGACGCTCCCGTCATCAAGCTCGTCCACTCGATCATCGCCGAAGCGATCGAGCAGGGCGCATCGGACATCCACATCGATCCGAGCGAGGGCGACATGCGCGTCCTGTTCCGCATCGACGGCGTGCTCTCGCAGACCGCCACGCTCAAGCGCGCGATGGCCGCGAACGTCATCTCGCGCGTGAAGATCATGTCCGAGATGGACATCTCCGAGCGGCGCGTGCCGCAGGACGGGCGCTTCGGGCTGACCGTCGGCGGGCGCCGCGTCGACGTGCGTGTCACGACGCTGCCGCTCGTCTACGGAGAGGGCGCCTACCTGCGCATCCTCGACAAGGGCGCCGTCGTGCGCACGCTCGAGTCGCTCGGGATGCAGCGCACCGAGCAGGATCGCTTCGCCTACGCGATCGCGCGGCCGAACGGCGCGGTGCTCGTCACCGGGCCCACCGGTAGCGGCAAGTCGACAACGCTCTACGCGGCGCTCGGCGCGATCAACGATGGCAGCCGCTCCATCCTCACAATCGAGGACCCGGTCGAGGCGCGCATCGCCGGGGTCAAGCAGATGCAGGTCGCCCCGAAGGCGGGTATGACGTTCGCGGGCGGACTGCGCGCGATGCTGCGCGCCGACCCCGACGTGATCATGGTCGGTGAGATCCGCGACCGCGAAACCGCCCATATCGCGGTCGAGGCGGCGCTCACCGGCCACCTCGTGCTATCGACGCTGCACACCCGCGACGCCCCGAGCGCCCTCGGCCGGCTGATCGACATGGGCATCGAGCCTTTCCTGATCTCCTCGGCGATCGATTGCATCGTTGCCCAGCGGCTCGTGCGGATGCTCTGCCAGCACTGCAAGCAGGCGAGCAAAGCGCCCGAGTCGCTGCTCGCCGAGTACGGGCTGTACGAGTCCGAGGCCTTCGAGCCCGTCGGCTGCTCGCGTTGCTCTGCCACCGGCTATCGCGGGCGGATCGGCATCTACGAGGTGATGTCCCTCACCGAGGAGATTCGCGAGCTCGTGCTCGGCCGCGCCTCGGTCGACGACATCGCCGCCGCCGCCGTGCGCCAGGGCATGCGCCGTATGCGCGACGACGGGATCGCCAAGGTGCGCGCCGGTCAGACCTCGATCGCGGAGATCGAGCGGATGACTACGAGCATGCTCTAAGAGCGTGTTTCAAAATAGGCGGTGCGTCCGGGGCGTTCGTGGACCAAGCTGGGCGCCGCGGTCGTGAAGCGCATGCTGGTGGCACGTGCGAGACGGCACGTGGCGATCCAGCGCCGTGTCCAGGGACGCACCTGGGCGTGCCGACGTGCCGACGTGCCGACGTGCCGACGTGCCGATATTCTAAGTTCCCGGCACGGGCGGAATCAGCAGCGAGACCTGCAACGGCCCCGTCGGGAACGCTTCGGCGACGAACGAGTAGGCCCTGTAGGCGACGCCGCGATAGGCCACTTCGCCGCGGTCGGGGACGGAGATGGGGCCGGGGACGGAGATGGGGCCGGGGGTCAGGTCGCCCATGATCTGAGTCGAGCCCTGGCGCAGGAGCACCTGTGCGCCGGTGAAGCGGTGCGCGAGGATCAGGTAGCCGAGGTCGTCCTGCACGGAGAGCAGGAAGCTGCCCACGACACGGCCCTGCGCGTCGCGCACCTTGCCGCCGACCGGCGCGAGCACGTGCGGCCCGCCGAGGTCCGCCACGAGTCTTCCAGCAAGCGTCGCGCGCACACGCACCACGTGCAACTGGGTTTTGAAGAAGGCCACGATCGCTGCTTCGGTGGCCGCCTTGTTGCCGGCGACGACCGCTTGCTGGAAGGAGCGGGAGCGTTCGAAGTCGCGCACCACCATCCTTGCCCTGTTGCCGGCCTGCTCGCTGCGGTAGATCCTCACGCCGGCCGCCCCGATCGTGTCGGCCGCCGTTTCGGCAGCGGTGCGCCCGCACGCGGAGGCGGACGGAACCGGCGCCAGCACGAACGTCCGCAGTGCAAGCGACGGGAAGCCGACGGCGGGGAACGAGTAGACCGCGTAACGCTTGCCGCGGTAGGAAAGCTCGCCGCTGTTGGGGATGCTGGCTGGGCCCGGACGCGTCGTCCCGCCCAGCTGGCGTGAGCCTGCGCGCACGAGCACCTGCGCTTCGGCGATGCTGCCCACGGTATTGGCATACCCCTGCACGCCCTGCTCGGAGGCCACGACCGTGCCGATCGTGCGTCCCGAGACATCCATGATCGGCGCGCTTGCCGGAGCGATCGCATTCGCACTGCCGTATTCGGCGAGCGTGCGACGTCCAGCCGTGACGCGAATGCGCACGAGTTGCCCACGGTTCGCTGCCTTCAGCGCCGTCTCGGCGGCCCGCCGATCGCCGGCCTGCAGGGCTGCGATCAGCGCCGACGAGCTCGCGATGCGGCGCACCGCCGGTGCCGCGATCCGTCCGTGGCCGACCTCGCCGTAGACGTGTTCGGCGACCACGCCGAGCGCTCTCGCCACCGCGCTCGCGCACCGCGCAGGCGCCGTCTGGACCGCCGCGGAGGATGCCGTCCCGGCCGCTGAGCCGGCCGCGCGAGTCTGCGAGCCGCAGCCCATCGACGCGAGCATCGGCAGCGCCGCGACGGTGAGCGCCGCGCCCGCGACACGGAACGGACGGAGCCGGGGCGCACGCTCCCGGGCGCGCGAGCGCGATCGATCCGGCATAAGGACCTCAACGTACGGTACCGGCGCCGTCCGCCGGTTAGACGCGTGTTGGGTGCGGTTAGCTCCGATTAACGGTCCCGGCTCGTTCTGAGCGGACTGTAGGATCGGGGCTGTGCAGGTACGCCGGGGGAGTTTGATCCTCGCCATCGCGAGCCTCGTCGTGGTGGCGCACGCGCCCGCACTCGCAAAGGCGCCGCCCGGCGCCCCACACGAGGGCTCCTGCCCGATCTTCCCAGCGAGCAACCCGCTCAACAAGGACATCTCGCACGCGCCCGTGGACCCCAACTCGGCGAGATACATCGAAAGCATCGGCGCCGCGATCCATCTCCACGCCGATTTCGGCACGAACCCGAGCTACGGCATTCCCTATGCCGTTGTGGGCTCCCACCAGCCGAAGGTCCCCATCCGCTTCACCGAATACGGCGAAGAATCGAATCCCGGTCCTTATCCTGTGCCGCCGAACGCGCCTGTGGAGGGGGCGGGCGAAGAAGGCGACCGCCACGTGCTCGTGTTGCAGAAGGGCACGTGCAAGCTGTATGAGCTCTATGCCGCGCAGCGCACAGGGCCAGG
>DASUDH010000163.1:0-4918 GCA_036275675.1 Solirubrobacteraceae bacterium
GGACCCGTCCCCGCAGATGCGTCTGCGAGAGGCCGCGGCCTATCGCTTCTAATACTGCTTAGACGCGGTATTCTGTCCGGGCTACCGCTTCTAATACGCGCATGGCCGCTTCGGAACCGCCCGATTCAACCGCGTCTAACAAGGGAGCGGTTCTCGACGAGCGTCGAGCGAAGCTGCTCGGCGGCTACCTGAGCTGGCTCGAGGCGCGGCCGCTGGCGGCCCGCAGCCGCCAGGCGTACGGCCATCAGGTCCGCCGGTATCTCGGCTGGCTGGGGGATCGCTCGCCGGTTGACGGCGATCCGCTCGCGGACGGCGACGCGCGTGACTGGGCGGTACGGGATTACAAGCGGCATCTGAAGGCCTCGAGTTTCGCGGTTTTCGGCGTTTGTGCAGGAATTTTGAGCTTGATGTCGTAGCGGCCGCGGCTGTCGTCTGAAAAAGAAGAGCATCGGCGCCTCCGGCGAATCCGAGGGGTGTTCACCCGTCCCCGGACCCGGAGGACCACCGATGCCCGTGATCCCATCTTCGTTCGATGCGCTGCTGTTCCTCTTTGCTGACGCGTTCTCTGCGCCGGTGTTCAAGACCTTCCGCTACCTGGTGTTGGGGTTCCTCTGCCGGGTGGGCGAGCACTCGGTGTGCGGGATGTTGCAGGGCGCACGGCTTCAACGGCTTTGGCATCACTCGCGCGCGCACGCGCTGTTCGCGTACCGCAAGTGGTGCCCGGACGAGCTGGGGCTGGTGCTGTTGGCGTTCGTGGTCAAGATGTTCATCCCCCGCGATCAGCCGATCTTCTTGGCCGTCGATGACAGCTTGTTCTCCCGTTCGGGCAAGAAGGTGTACGGCGCCGCCTGGCAGTACGACGGCTCAAGGCCCTCTGGCAACGGTGAGGGAGCGAAGACGGGTTACGGGAACAATTGGGTGATCATGACGGTGATCGTGCGCTTGCCGATCGTCGGCCGCGCCGTCTCGCTGGCAGTGCTCTCCCGCCTGTGGCAGCCCGAGCCCAAGCCCAAGGGAGCCAAGCGGACCAAGCGCAAGCCGAACCCCGCCTACCCGTCAAAGCCCAAGCTGGCGAGGGAGATGCTGGATCTGATCGCAGCGCGCTTCCCGGAGCGCAAGATCAAGCTGGTGGGCGACTCCGCGTATGCCACCGAGGCGTTCTCGGGGCTCGAAGAGCGGGTCATGGTCACCTCGCGCCTGAAGTCAAACGCGGCCCTGTACGCCCCGAAGCCACCGCGCACCGGCAAGCGCGGCCAGCCGGCCAAGAAGGGCAAGCGGCTTCACAAGCTCGCCCAGATCGCCGACGATCCCGAGACCGACTGGCAAGAGACGGAGGTCAGCGGCAGCCGCAGCCGGACGGTGCTCACCCACTCCTTCGAGGCCCTGTTCTACGGCGTGTGGGGCAGCCGGCCGGTGCGGGTGGTGCTCGTTCGCGAGCGGGGACGCAAGACCGGCTATCAGATCGCGCTCGTCACGATGGACATGAGCGCCAGATCAGCCGAGATCGTCGAGGACTACGACTGCCGCTGGTCGATCGAGGTCGCGATCGAAGACGCCAAGCAGCTGACCGGGGTGGGCGAGGCGCGCAATCGCGTCAAGGACGCGGTGGAGCGAACCGTCCCCTTCGGGCTGATCTGCCAAAGCCTCGTGATCTGCTGGTATGCACTCAACGGCCGTGCCGAACACGACGTCGAGCGCCACCGCAGTCGCTCCCCGTGGTACGTGCAAAAGCGCTTCCCGTCCTACCAGGACATGCTCTCAGCCTTCCGCCGGGCGAACATCGCCGCCCAATACCTGGCGGTTACCGATCGCACCCCCCATATGGAGGAGGAGTTGTCAAGTGGGCAGCGTTCATGGTTCCTTTCTTGCAGGGGGTTGACGGGAGAGAGATAGATGTGGTTGCGGCTGGCGGGGCGGTCCGGGCGTCCGCGGGTTGTCGCGACGTTCGGTCAGCCTCATATGCGGGGGCTGGGTACCCCAAGACCTTGTTTTCGTCGCACGTCCGCTGTCTAAAATCGAGCGCCGTCGGCTGGCGGGCCGGCTGCTCCTGGGGGTGCCGCGGACTGGTTGTGCGCGAGTGCCGGGAGGCTCGGGCCGCCTCGTCAGCCGCAACGGATTGTTGATCGCCGTGGTTCTCAGGTCGTGGCTTCCTCCTGCTCGTGCTTCGGTGGGATGGAGCGTGTTTGCGCGAGGGGGTCGCCCGTTGGCATGGATGCCGGCGGAATCTGGTCCGGATGGGGACTCGTGGTGGCGATCTCCCAGCAGAAGCCGGCGAGCTCGCGGGCGACAGCGATCGCGACGATCCCGTTGGGCTTCTTGCGCGCGTCTTTTAGCTGGCGCCAGCGGGCGTGCAGCCGGCGTTGTGCTGCCCAGGCGATGTTGATGATCTCTGGCGGCTGGTCGCGCTGGCGGCGCTCGAGCAGCTCGCCGACACCGGGATGACGGCGGTAGTGATAGGACGCCTCGATCAACAGCCGCCGCGCGTGCGTGGAGCCGGCCTTCGTGATTGACCCCTGCCGGCGCTGGGTGCTGGTGGTGTGCTCGCTGGGGACGATCCCCAGATACGCCGACAGCTGGTCGGGATGATCGAAGCGCTCCCATTCGCCGACCTCGGCGCACAAGCCGAGCGCCGAGAGCGTGTCGATCCCGCGCAGGCACCGAAGCCTCGAGATCGCGACCGCGCATGGCGACTCGGCCGCGAGCGTCTCCAGCTCGCCCTCGACCCGGTCGCGGCGGGCGACCAGCACGTCGTGAGCGTGCAGATAGTCAGCGATCGTCAACTGCGAGGCGCGATCGGCGAACCGCAGCGAGGAAAGCCATGCGCGGTGCCGACGCGACCACGCTCGCCCCGGCCCCTCCCAGTAGATCTCGCGGCGCAGCAAGAACTTGCCGAGCCGGTGCCGCGCGCGCATCAGATCGGCGCGGATGTCCTCACGGCAGCGGACCAGATCGCGCAGCCGCTCACGCTCGACCGATGGGACCGTCACGATCGCCAGCTCGCCGGCGGCCAACAGCCGCGCGAGCCGGATCGCATCGCGCTTGTCGGTCTTGACCCGATCGCCCGGCCGCCGTTCCGTGCGCCCCGGCGCGCATACCGCCATCTCGATCCCCCGCGCCCGCGCGCGACGCGCCAGCCCATACCCCGTCGGGCCCGCCTCATACACCATCCGCGCCGGCACCGGTACCTCCATCAGCCGCTCCAGCAGCTCGTGCGGACGCCCGACCACCCGCGCGGTGCTCAGCTCGCCCGTGCCCTGATCGAAGATCGCGATCGTCGACTCGTGGGCATGCACATCGAGACCGACCCAACGGATACCGTCAGCCATCACGGCACTCCTCTCGTAGCTTGTGGGCGCCGCGCCGAGGCCGCAATCCTCGAGCGCGACAAACTTCACCCCGCAGCCTGCGCGGGGAGTGCCGGCCTACTTCGACATCGCGGCAGCCGATCCTCCATAGGGTCTAAACCCAATACCGTTGACTTAGGCTGCTAGGACGGAGATGGCGTCCTGGGGACGCTTAGTCGGGTTGGGCTGATGACGATGCTCGGGGCGTTTGACGGGCCAGTTGGACATCTTGCGCTTGATGACCCGTGGGTTGACGCGCAAGCGGCGTTCGGGGAGCGGTCCGGCGAGGATCTCGGCGATCGCTTGCTCATGTGCGGTGGCGAGGCTCCGGGGGGGAAAATCCCGGCTGGGTGCGGGCTGAGCGGCGGGCGGCGCGGAGGCCGCTGGTGAACGACAATCGGTCGACGTCGACGTCTGCCTTGAGTGCTGCGTCGTGCATCAGCCGGCGGATCGCGTAGTGGGTGCAGAGGTAGCCGTAGGCTTCCTGGTAGACGCCATCAGGGTGCTTTGAGCGCAGCACCACGCGCGGGCCGCGCTGGTGGGTCTTGAGCTCATCGAGCGCGTTCTCGAGCTCCCAGCGCTCGTGGTAGAGCGCGCCAAGCTCGGCGGCGGGCGCGGCGTCGTCGGTGAGGATCGTCGACAGCAGTCGGTAGCGCTGCTCGGTGTCGGGCAGGCCGGGGTCATCGAGCCGGTATTCGACGACCCTGACGAGCTCGCCGTCACGCTTGGCGCGCTGGTCCTTCTGGTCTTTGTAGATGCGCGTCAGGTACGAGCCGTCGGGGAGCTGCTGCTCGCGCGGCAGGACCATGTTCGACTTCACCCGCCACAGCAGCTGCGCCCCTGTCTTGCGGGAGTTCTGGAAGCGCTCGAAGCTGTAGAAGCCGCGGTCGGCCAGGCACAACATGCCCGGGCCGAGCGCGCCCAGCAACTCGTCAGCAAGCGCGTTCTCCCCGCTGCGGTACGGCCCCAGCGCCACCTCGCAGATCGCATGCGTGCCCGACTCCGAAAGCGCGACCAACCGCAACTGCGGAAACGCGCCCACGCCCTCGCCGCGCCCGGTCCCCGGCCGCCCGAACGCCGCCTCGTTCTGCGGCGTGTCAGCGACATCCAGACACGTCCCGTCCAGGCTCATCAACCGCCACTCGCGGTAAAACGCCCCCCGCGTGGACTCGCCCGCCAACGGAGCCGCGGCCGCCCTGAAGAGCAACTCAAGCGGCTCGCGCCCGAGGCGCGCCCGCGCCTTGAAGATCGCCGACTTATCCGGCACCGCCCACACCTGCCGCCAGCCCGACTCCCACGCCAACCCCTCCACCAGCTGCCGCATCACCTCCTCATAGGAGGCATCCGCGAACAGCGCCAACGCCAACACGTAGTACACCACCACCCGCGCCGGCAACAACCGCTGACGACGCTCCACCCGCCCCGCCTCAGCGACCACGCGATCGATCAACTCCGGCGGGAACACCCGCGTCAAAACGCCGATCGAGATGTGATCCGAAAGCCGCTGATCGGACTGCGGCTTGACCCAGCCAGACCGAGGCACGCCACAACCATAACCCGCGCCTCAGACGTTA
>DASUDH010000164.1:0-4196 GCA_036275675.1 Solirubrobacteraceae bacterium
CCCACGTCTATCCCGACGGCCCGGCTCCCTACTACACGGTGCTCGCCCCCGCACGGCGCGGCGAGGAGGTCGAGCAGTGGGCGGCGATCAAGGCCGCCGTCTCAGCGGCGATCGTCGCCGAGGGCGCCACGATCACCCACCACCACGCCGTCGGGCGCGATCACCGACCGTGGTATGACCGCCAGCGTCCCGACCTGTTCGCCGCGGCGCTGCGCGGCGCGAAGGCTGCGGTCGATCCCCGCGGCGTGATGAACCCCGGCGTGCTCGTCGACCCGCTGCCGTGAAGGGTCCTCGGGCCATCGCCGTGCACGACTCTCCGCATGGCGATCCATCGGATCGTCACGGTGCTCGAGCGCTTGCCGCGACCATGGGGCGCCGGCGGTGAACATCGCCGTGCTTGGGCCGGGCGGGGTGGGTGGACTGCTCGCGGGCGCGCTCGCGCGCGCGCGTGCGCGCGTGGTGGTGCTCGCGAGAGAGTCCACCGCCGCCACGATCTCTGAGCGGGGCTTGCGGGTGAGCAGCATACTGCTGGGCGACTTCACGGCCCACCCGCGCGCCGTCGCCCGGCTCGAGGAGACGGTGGACGCCTTGATCGTCGCCACCAAGGCCGCCGGCCTGCGCGATGCGCTCGAGCGCGTCGACGGATCGCCGGGGCTCGTGCTGCCGCTGCTCAACGGCCTCGATCACATCGCCGTGCTGCGCGAGCGCTTCGGCGACGACACGGTCGTCGCGGGCACGATCCGCGTCGAGGCCGACCGTCCCGAGCCAGGCGTCGTGGTCCACACGAGCCGGTTCCTGGTGGTGGACATGGCCTCCCACGATCCCGCCGCGCGCGCGCCCATGGAAGCGCTCGCGGCCACACTCACGCGCGCCGGCATCCCCGCGCGCGTCGATGACTCAGAGCCGCAGGTGATGTGGTCGAAGCTCGTGCGCCTCAACGCGCTCGCCTGTACCACGAGCGCCTACGACCGCCTGCTGGGAGAGATCCGCTCGACGCCCGAGCTGCGCGCCGAGCTGGTCGCGGCGATCGAAGAGGGCTGTGTCGTCGCGCGGGCCGAGGGAGCCTCGATCGCGAGCGCCGATCCGCTCGGCGAGCTGACCGCCGCGCACGCCGCACTCGGCAGCTCGATGCAGCGCGACATCGCCGCCGGGCGCCCGCCCGAGCTGGATGCGATCCCCGGCGCCGTGCTCCGCGCTGCCGCGCGCCATGGGATTGCCTGCCCCACGATCGAGCGGCTCGCCGGGATGATCGCGGCACGTGCCGGCGTGTCGTCACCCGTCGTCGCCCGAGCCGCGGAGGACTGAGCGCGTCGCGATCGAGCCGGACCTCGAACGCGCCCGCCGGGAGTGCCCTGGAGGCTGTCAGTTCAGATTTCGCGCGGAGCGGTGCCCGGTGAGACCGCCGGCAGCTCCCTGGTGGAGATCGCCTCGACGTCCTGCTCCTCGGACTCGATCGCGCCCTCGTCGTGCTGACCGTCGCACAACACCCTGAAGTTGCCCGTCACGCCACCGTCGGTCTGGATCGTGATGCCCGGCAGGATCTCCTCGCCCTCCTCAAGGCCCAGCCGCTCCATGTCGAAGTGCGCGAGGCCGATCCCCCAGGCGGTGTGCGTGGGGTTCTCGCGGTCATGCGCCGCGACGGCCTGCACGAAGCGCGCGAGGTTCTTGGCGATCTTGCTGGTGGCGTCCATCCTCGTGCGCAGGGTAGCGCGCCAGGTGCTATTTCACGAGTCCGACCAGGTTTCCGTCCGGGTCGCGGAACAGGGCGATGCTCGGGCCGTTCGGCACGTCCATCGGCGGTTGCACGGTGCTCCCGCCGGCCGCCTCGATCTGCTCGAGCGTCGCCTGCAGGTCGTCGACTTCGACGTAGAAGGTCGAGTGGCCCGGGGCGCCGCTCATCGTCGAGCCCACGCCGCCGTTGATCCCGGTCTCGCCGCCGGGCTTGACCATCGCGTAGCTGTCCATCACTTTTTCCATCGGCCAGTCGAAGACGCTCGCGTAGAAGCTCTGGGTCGCCTCGGTGTCTTTGCCGAGGACCTCGAAGTGCACGACCGGGTTGGGCATGTTCTCTCCTGTGTTCGTGGGTGGTGATATGCAGGCTACCCGCGTATGTCGTATGCATCGCGCTCGGTAGCGCGATCTTTACGAACGTCGCTCGCAAGCCGCTCGCGCACGAGCGGCGCCACCTCGGTCGCGAACAGCTCCGTCGCGCGCAGCGCCCTCTCGTGCGGCAGCACGCCGACGCTGATGTGGCCGAGGAAGCGGTCGTGGTCGAACAGGTCGTGCTGGGCGAGGATCTTCTCGGCCACCTGCCCTGGGCTGCCGACGAACAGGTGACCGTCGGGTCCGCACCCGGCGTCGAACTGGGCGCGGCTCATCGGCGGCCAGCCCCGCTCGCGCCCGATGCGGTTCATCATTTGCGAGTAGGGACCGAAGAACTCGTCGGCCGCGCGCTGGGAGGTCTCGGCGATGTACATGTGCGAGTTGATCCCCACCGCCAGTCGCGAGGGGTCCGTCTCGGCGCGCCGCGCCGCCTCGCGATACAGCTCAACCAGCGGCGCGAAGCGAGCTGGAGCGCCGCCGATGATGGCGATCATCAACGGCAGCCCGAGCATCCCGGCGCGGGCAACCGAGCCGGGTGTGCCTCCGACCGCGATCCACACCGGCAGCGGCTGCTGCAGCGGGCGGGGATAGACGGCCGCGTCGTGCAATGTGGCGCGGTGGCGCCCTGACCAGGTGACGCGCTCGGAATCGCGCAGCGCGAGCAGCAGCTCCAGTTTCTCGGCGAACAGCTCGTCGTAGTCGTCGAGCTCATAGCCGAACAGGGGGAACGACTCGGTGAACGAGCCACGCCCGGCCATGATCTCGACCCGCCCGCCCGACAGCAGGTCGAGCGTCGCGAACTCCTCGAAGACGCTCACCGAATCGGCCGAGCTGAGCACCGTGACTGCGCTCGTCAGGCGGATCCTATTTGTGCGCGCCGCCGCCGCCGCGAGCGCCACCGCGGGCGCGGACACCGCGTAGTCGCGCCTGTGGTGCTCGCCCACGCCGAACACGTCCAGGCCGAGGCGGTCGGCGAGCTCGATCTCATCGAGCAGCTCGTTCAGGCGCTGGGCGGTCCGCTCGGGGGAGCTCCCCGGGGCTACGTCGGCGAAGGTGGCGAGACCTAGCTCCACGAGCCACGCACTATACGAACGGGCTCAGTTTGCGCCCCATTCGCCGGGCTCGAAAGTTCCGCGGCCCATGGGGCCTTTGGCCCCGGGCTACTCTCGCCGATTTTCGTGCGCCCTTGCCCTAGCGCGCTCGGTGCCGCTCGCCGCTCAGGCGGAAGTCATCCCGGGATCTGGGCGGACGAGGACTGTGTCCGCGACTGGAATGATCTCGTCCACAGGCAGGTCGGCCCTTGATGCATGGTCTCGTATTGCCTCGGGGCTGCTCGCCTGATAGATGCAGACCGTTCCTATCGAGCCGCCGTCCTCCTCCAAGACATAGCTGCGAATCCAGCGAATGTCATCCGACATCTCCTCGTCGCCTACCTTTGTGGAGCGTGCGGCCGCCGCTTGCAAATCCTCCGGCGACCGCCAGCCGCCCCGGCGAAGAATCACGTAGGTGTTCATTATGCGCCTTCCTTTTTAGAGCCGTGCCCAACCTGACTCTACGCACAATGCGGCGGTCCGGCAACCGGAGTCTCGCCAGTCGTTTCCGCGGCATCAGCTTGGGGACAGCACTGTGATGCCGTGCTTGCGCGCACCGTCCGCCAGTTGCTTGTCGTAGGTCATCAGCGCGTTGAGCTCACCTGTCGCGGAAAGACGGATAGCCGTGGCGAGATGGATGGCGTCGAGCGTCGCGACTGTCGACGGCGTGAGCGTCTCCGCGGCTGTGAGGATCTGCTCGTCGAGTGGAATCAGCGATATTCCGGCCAACAGGGGGTCCACCCGGTCGAGCATGTCACGGCTAAGGCCAAGGCGTCGCAGCTCGACGCGCAGCAAGCTGCTCGAGATACGGCTCGCGAAGGCTTCAAGCGCGCGTTCGATGGCCGGCTTGTCGGGCTCTTCGAGCAACGAGCGCCCGAGTGCGCTTGTGTCGATATAGACGAGACTCACCGAGGCCCAAACTCTCCCCGACGGCTCTCGTCGAGGAAGGCATCGGTCGTTCCAGCTGGCGCGGGCTCATCGAGTGGGGGCAAATTCTTAATG
>DASUDH010000165.1:0-2906 GCA_036275675.1 Solirubrobacteraceae bacterium
CCGCGCTCATCGCCATGGCCATCCCGCTTGCGCTCGACCGGGCGCGGCGGATGACGCTGTTCGTCGGGCCGTGGGCGGCGGCGGTGGTCGTGATGGTGGCCGGGCTGGTGACGACGACCTCGCGCAGTGGCGCGGTCGGCGTGCTCGCGGGCTGCCTCGCCGTCGTCACATTCGCCGTGCCGAGACGGTTCTCCCTCGCGGCCGCCCTCCTGTCCGCCGGCATGGTCGCGCTCGCCATCCTCATCCTGGTCGTCTCGCCGCTGCGCACGCTCAACGACGATCCGGCCTCGCTGCGGCTGAACCTGTGGCAGGACGGGCTGCGCCTCCTTGCCGCACGTCCGGTGACCGGCTGGGGCGAGGACGCCACCGGGCTGACTTTCGGGCGCTTCCTGACCCAGGACTACGCAGGCCTGGTCACCTTCGACCGCGTGCACTCGGGACCGATCGACGTCGCGGTGACGCAGGGCGTGCTTGGACTGGCGGCGCTCGCCTGGGTCGTGTTCATCGTCGTTCGGGCCGCGTGGCGCGCGCGCTCCGCGCCGGACGTGGCGGGCCTGGCGGCGGCGCTCGTCGGCTACAGCGTGTGGGTGCTGTTCAACTTCGACTGGGCGCCGGTGACGGGGGTGTTCTGGCTGCTGGCCGGGACGCTGTGGACAGCACTGCAGTCCGGAGCTGCTCCTCCCCACGCAGTGGGGAGGCACTCAGAAAGTCGGGGCGCGCCTGGCGCGCCGTCCTTACCGCGCTCGGCGCGTTGGCGCGCGCAGCGCGCCGGAGGGGCGATCGTTCTCGCGGTGGTGGCCGTCCCGCTCGCCGTCCTCCCCCTCCTGGCCGACACCGCCTACCTTCGTGGCGACGCGCGGTTCGCCGTCCAGATCGACCCTCTCCAGGCCCAGTACCACTGGGCTCTCGGCAGCGTGGCCGAGCTGCAGCGCGCGGCCGACCTCGGCGAGACCGACCCCGGCCTGTACGTGCAGCTCGGGGACGGCTACCTCGCGCTGGGCGACCGCACACAAGCGCGGCGCGCCTACGAACGCGCGCTCGAGATCGACCCGTACTACACGCCCGCGAGCCAGCGCCTCGCGACGCTGGGCTAGCGACCCGCTAGCTACTCGTCGTCTTCGGTCGGGTACTCGTGCTGCCGATGCTGCGCCCCGGCGCCCGCGCCCACGGTCGCAGGCGGCGCGGAGAGCTGCTTCAGGCTCAGCGAGATCCGCCGGCGCGCGGTGTCGATGCCGATCACCTTCACCTGCACCGTCTCGCCGACCTTCAGCACGTCCTCCGTGCGCTCGACGTGGTCCCACGAGAGCTCGGAGATGTGCAGCAGCCCCTCGATCCCGGGAAGGATCTGCAGGAAGGCGCCGTACTTCTTCGTCTTGGTCACCTGGCCCTCGACGATCGAGCCCACGGGCATCGACTGCACGAGGCGCTCCCACGGGTCCTGCTGCAGCTGACGCAGGGATAGTGAGATGCGCGTCTGCTCCGGGTCGAGCTTGATCACCTTCACGGTGACCTCCTCGCCCAGCTGCAGCACGTCGGTGACCTTCGAGACGCGATCCCACGAGAGCTCCGAGATGTGGATCAGCCCGTCGGCGCCGCCGATGTCGACGAACGCGCCGTAGCTCGTGACGCCGGAGACGGTGCCGCGAACGATCGTGCCGGTCTGCAGACGCGAGAACAGCTCCTCGCGCTTGCGCGCGCGGTCCTCGTCCTCCGCCGCCTTCTGGCTGACGATCAGCCGGTTGCGCTTGCGATTGACCTCGAGGATCTTCACGGGGATGCGCTTGCCCACGAGCGTTTCGAGGTTGCCCGCGTATGTGCGCGCGACCTGGCTCGACGGCAGGAAGCCGCGCAGGCCGAGGATGTTGACGATCAGCCCGCCCTTGTTCTGCTCGCGCACGTCGGCGTCGATGACGGTCCCGTCCGTCTGCTTCTCGGCCGCGACGAGCCACGTCGTCTCGGCGCGCGCGCGACGAAGCGAGAGGACGACGTTGCCCTCCTCGTTCTCGGGCTGCAGGACGTAGACCTTGATCTGGTCGCCGGGCTCGAGGCCGGCGGAGTCGAGGTCGCCGCGCAGGCCGAGCTCCTTGCTCGAGATGACCCCCTCCGCTTTCGCACCGATGTCGACGAGGACCTCGTCCGGGTCGACTCGCACGACGATCCCATCCACGATGTCACCGTGGTTGGGGGTCTTGAAGGCCTCCTCCTCGAAGTGGAGGTAGTCCTCCATAGTCATCGTGCCCGATGCTTCCTGGTCGGTTACCTCCTCGTTTTCGGTCAGGACGGCACCGGACTCAGTACCCAAGATACGAACCCCCTAGAAGTTATTGGTGTGGTGTTGGTCGTCAAAACGGCCTCCGCCAAAACGAGCGCCAATTGTACCGCAGAAAAGTCGCCTACCCGGAGAACGGTTTTGTGAGGTCGTGATTGTCGATCAACCGCGTTCCGCCTACACGCGCGGCCACGACGGCGAGCGTCCCTGGCTTCTGAAAAGTAGCCGGATCGACGAGCTCGACGTATTCGGTGTGGACGCGCGGCTCGAGGGCCAGGCGGGCGACGAGCCGCGCCCGGAGCTTGACTGGGTCGTGCTCGCCGGCGGCGTAGGCGGAAGCCGCCTCGCGCAGTGCCGCGCTGATCGCGGTGGCGGCCTTCCGCTCCTCGGGTTCGAGAAAGACGTTCCGCGAGCTGATCGCCAGACCGTCCGGTTCACGCACCGTCGGCACCACCCGGATCTCGATCCCGAGGTCGAGGTCTTCGACGAGCCTCTTCACGATCGCGACCTGCTGCGCGTCCTTCTGCCCGAAGTAGGCGCGATCGGGCTCGACGGTCCAGAAGAGCTTGGTCACGACGGTCGCCACGCCTTCGAAGTGGCCCGGGCGGGCCGCGCCTTCGAGGGGTTCGGCGATGCC
>DASUDH010000166.1:0-6633 GCA_036275675.1 Solirubrobacteraceae bacterium
GTCCGGTGCGCGGCCGGCCTCAAACCCTGCGACGTCGAGCTATGGGAAGCCGATGCTTACTCAGCGTGATCCGTCGGCCGGCAGGATCTCGAACGAGTCTCCCTGCAGCGGCGTGACGGCTCGGAACGCTCTTTCGTCAAGAGTGAGGATGCGCCGCGTTCGCCAGCGGCTGGCAAGCACCACAAGCGAAGCGTCAGCCAAACCAAGCTCGAGATCGCGATAGCGGGCGACGACGTCTCGAGCGATCGTCAGCTCGGGCGGCGTCAGCGCGTCGACGACGTAGGTTCCGCCAGCGAGGTCGTCGAGGAACTTCAGCTCCACCTCGATCCCTAGACGACGCAGGATCAGGTAGTCCGCCTCGGCCACGACGATCTGCGAGGTGACAAGCGAGTCGCGCTCCTTGCGGAGCGCATGGGCAACGGCGGCGTGCTGCGGCTCATCCGCGTCCGCCTGCGCGTACAGCGCGCCGGCGTCCACTATCAATGCGGTCATCGACCGGGAGCGACCTTGCGGCGATACAGCTCCTCAGGCTCCCAGCGGCGGTACGGCTCGCCGCCGCCGTGCCCCTTCCCGAGGCTGTGGAAGGTGCGGGTCTTCGGCTCAGCATTGCCGGTCACCAGCCGCACACCCTCCCGGATCAGCTCGGCTCGCGAGCGCCCGGTTTGCGCGGCCGTGCTGCGCAACAACTCGGCCTCCTCAGGAGTCAGATAGACAGAGGTCTTCTGCATACCCTATATAGGGTAACAGGTTTCGAGGACTCCTCTGTCCGAGGTCCGCATCAGACGCGCCGTACCCCAGCGAAAGAACTTGCGACATGGTTCGAACCCCGTCACCGCAACGTCACCGCAGATCGCTAGTCTAGATGTCCTCAAATGACCGTGCTCGTCCGCTCGGACGACCACGACGAACCAAACCAGAAAAGCCCGAATATGGCGCTATTGCTCAAGATAGAGCGCCACCAGGGTCCTTGTGAGACTCAAGCGGCGGACGGGCCTCGAACCCGCGACCTCAAGCTTGGGAAGCTTGCGCTCTACCAACTGAGCTACCACCGCGCTGTCCCTGAGATGTTACGCCGTCCGCGCACTACCCTTGCTGCCTGTGGCCAAACGCCTGTACATGCCCGTCATCGTCGGCTTGGCCGGCGCCGCGGTGGTCGGGCTGCTCGTGTACGGCGTGTCGACCCAGTCGCCGGTTCGCACGCTCGACGACGCGGTCGCCCGCGGCGTGCATCCGCGCGCGCCCGCGGCAGGAGACACGCTGCCGCTCCTGTCGGGCGGTGGCCGCAAGTCGCTGGCGTCCTATGCCGGCAAGGTTGTTGTGCTCAACTTCTGGGCCTCATGGTGCGAACCGTGCCAGGAAGAGGCGCCTCACCTGGAGCGTGTCCAGCACGAGCTACTACGCCACGGCGGCACGGTCCTCGGCGTCGCGTATCTTGATGCCTCCCCGGATTCGCTGAGCTTCGTCAAGCGCTACCGCCTGACCTACCCGAGCCTGCGCGATACGACCGGGGGATTCGCGCACGCCTACGGCACCAACCAGCTGCCGGAGACTTTCGTGATCGACCGCGACGGCCACGTCGTGGCGATCTTACGCGGGGAAGCGAGCGAAGCCTTCCTGAACAGCGCGGTGACGCTCGCGGAGCACTCGTGAGCACGAGTGAGTCACACTCCGCGCTGGCATTGCCCTCCCGGCCGAGGTCCCCAGGGCGGTGGGTGGCCCAGCGGTTCGCGCCGCCCGTCGTGACAGCGGTGCTTGCGCTCTCGTCGGCGCTCGCGTGCGCGCAGGCGGGCGCCATCACGCCGCGCGCCACCCTGCCGGTCATCGAACGCCAGGTGATGTGCGTGACGTGCAGGATCCCGTTGAACGTCGCCGAATCGCCACAGGCAGACCGCGAGCGAGCGTTCATCCGCGGGCTGATCGCGCAGGGTCAGACCGAAGCGCAGATCAAGAACGCCCTCGTCGTCCAGTATGGCCCGTCGGCGCTCGCGCTGCCGAGCGCGAAAGGCTTCGACCTGGCGGCGTATCTCGTGCCCGCCGCGGTCGTGCTCGCGCTCCTCGCCCTGCTCGCGCTGCTGCTCCCGAGCTGGCGTCGCCATGCGCGCGCGCAGGCGGAGCTGACACCGCAGGCGCACGAGCTCAGCCCCGGCGACGCGGCACGCCTGGACGCCGACCTCGAACGCTTCGACTGAGACCGCGGCAGTCGATCGACCGCGGTCGCGGCGCGAGCGTTCGGCTTGGCCTACATCTCCGCCGGCGCGTCTACCCCGAGCAGGTCGAGCGAACGGGCGATCGTCTGCCGCGATGCGACGCACAGCGCGAGCCGTTGCGATTCGAGCACAGGCTGGCCGATCTGTGATCGGTCGGCACCGAGCACGCGGCAGTCGCGGTAGAAAGCCGTGAACTGCTGGGCGAGCTCGAGCGCGTAGGCGGTCATCCGGTGCGGGGCGCGTCGCGCGGCGGCCTCGCGCACTTCGCCGGGGAAGGCGAGCAGCCCCTTGACGAGCGCGCGTTCGGCGGAGTGCAGCGGCTCGCCGCCTTCGCCGGCGCTTTGCAAAGCGCGCTCGACTCGCTCGGCTCCGGCCTTGGCGAGCATCGAGGCGATTCGCGCGTGCGCGTACTGGACGTAGTAGACGGGGTTCTCGTTCGACTGCTCGCGGGCGAGGTCGAGGTCGAGGTCGATCGTGGTGTCGTGTGAGCGCGACAGCAGGAACCAGCGCGCGGCGTCGACGCCGATCTCTCCCAGCAGCTCCTCGAGCGTGACGAACTCGCCGGCGCGCTTGGACATCTGTGCGCGCTCGCCGCGTCGCATGAGGTGCACGAGCTGCATTATCAGCATCTCGAGGTGCCCGGGATCGCCGCCGAGCGCCTCGTAGGCGGCCTTCATGCGCGCCACGTAGCCGTGGTGGTCGGCCCCCCACACGTCTATCTGGCGGTCGAAGCCGCGCTCGCGCTTGTCCTGGTGGTAGGCGATGTCGGCGGCGAAGTAGGTGTGCTCCCCGGTCGAGCGCACGAGCACGCGATCCTTGTCGTCTCCGAAGGCAGTCGTCCTCAGCCAGAGGGCGCCCTCGCTGCGATAGGTGTGGCCCTGCTCCTCGAGCAGAGCGAGCGCATGGTCTACGGAGCTGAGGCGCTTCCCGCCCGCGGCGTGCAGGTCCTCGCGGGCCTCGTGAAGCGCGCTCTCGTACGCCCAGCGGTCGAAGCTCTGCACGCGGAAGGCGGCGAGCGTGTGTTGCATCCGCCCGACCATCACCTCGACCGCCGCCGCCCCCAGCTCGGCGGGATCGAGCTCGACGGCGCTCGCCCCGTGCGCGATCTCCCCCGGGGCGTTCGCCTCCACCGCTACCTCCCCTGCGGCGTGCCGACCGGCAGCGATCGAGCGCTCGACCTCGGCCACGAGCGGGACGACGTAGTCGCCGTGGTAGCCGTCCTCGGGAATCTCCTCCCCGCGCGCGAGCGCCCGGATCGACTCGCCCAGCTTGAGTACCTGCGAACCCGCGTCGTTGATGTAGAACTCGCGCTCCACCTGATGCCCGTGGAAGGCGAGCACCCGTGCCAGGGCATCGCCGTAGGCGGCGTTGCGGGCGTGACCGACGTGCATCGGCCCCGTCGGGTTGGCGGACACGAACTCCACGATGATCCGCTCAGGGGCGAGCGCCCCGCCGCGACCGAAGCTCTCGCCCGCCGCGAGCACCTCGGCGAGCGCCGCCCGATGCCAGCTGTCGGCGAGGAACAGGTTCACGAAGCCGGGTCCCGCCACCTCGTAGCGCTCGAGCTGCTCGCCGAGCCGCGCGGCGAGCGCGTCGCCGAGCCGCTGGGCCAGCTCGCGCGGGGAGGCGCCCACGGCGGGCGCGAGCAGCAGTGCGGCATTCGTGGAGTAGTCGCCGAAGTCGGCTCGCTGGGGACGCTCGAGCACGATCGCCCGCTGGGCGCCGGCGCCTTCGGCAAGCTCTCCGGCGAGGGCGAGCACGGTCTCGCGCAGGCCGGTCTCAGTGGTGGTAGGGCTCACCGGCGGGGATCTTATGCGCCCCCTCGCCGGAGCGGCCCGACCCGACCCGGACGCCATCCGGGGCACAGGTTGCGATACTAGCCGTGTGAACGATGAGAACCCAGGTGCAGAGCGCCATATAAACATTCATCTCTCCCCCGAGATCATGGGGGGCGTGTACGCGAATTTCGCGAACGTGAGCCACTCCGACTACGAGTTCACGGTGACCTTCGCGAGGGTTGACCACGAGGTCGAGTCGGAGGAGGTTCCCGGCGTGGTCGTCTCGCGCGTCAACCTCTCACCGCGCTTCATGCGCGAGCTGATCGACGCGATGGAGGACAACTACTCGAAGTGGCGCACCCGCGAGGGCATCAAGAACCTGCCCGAGTACGGCGGCACCGAGGCCGGGGAAGCAGACGAGTAGTGACGCGACCGTGCGCCCGCGAGGAGCGCGCGATCTGAGGATGAAGGTCGCGGTAGTCTCGGACATCCACTCGAACCGACAGGCATTCGAGGCTGTGCTCGAGGCGGTCGCCTCGAGCGATGCCTCCGAGCTGTGGTGTCTCGGCGATCTCGTCGGCTACGGCGCGGATCCGGACGCGTGCGTGGAGCTCGCGCGCCGCCACGCCGCCGTGTGCCTCGCGGGCAACCACGACATGGCGGTCGTCGGCGAGCTGCCCTTGGACGAGTTCTCGCGCGGCGCGAGCCTCGCGGCGCAATGGACGCGCGAGGTGATCGCGCCGGCCAACCTCGCGTTCCTCGCGGAGCTGCGACCGGAGTCGAGAGAGGGGTCCGTCGGCCTCTACCACGGCAGCCCGCGCGACCCGGTGTGGGAGTACGTGCTCTCGGCGTTGCTGGCAGAGCTGTGCCTCGATGCGCAGCCACACCGGATCTGCCTGATCGGCCATTCGCACGTGGCGTCGTCGTTCGTGCGACGCGAGGGCGCGACGGCAACCGGCGAGCCGTGCCGCGAGGGCGCTGAGCTCGACATAGCGGCCGGCGAGTGGCTGCTCAACCCGGGAAGCGTGGGGCAGCCGCGCGACGGCGACCCGCGTGCCGCGTGGCTGCTGCTCGACCTGGACGGGCACATCGCCTCCTACCGGCGCACCTCATACGATGTTGCCGGCGCCGCCTCGGCCATCAGGGCGGCACGCCTGCCGAACTCGCTCGCCGAGCGCCTGGAGTACGGTCAGTGAAGATGCGAATTCTCATCCGTTTCGTTCCCGTGGCGCTGCTCGGCGCCGCCGTGGCGCTACTCGTGTCCTGCGGAAGCTCGGGCAGCGGCTTGATCCCGACAGCGAACGCGGGCCCACTGCAGAGCGACTTCGAAGCGGTTGCTCAGGCAGCCAGGTCGGGGGGCGGCAGCTGCGTCGCCACCGAATCGGCGCTCGGCAAGACCGAACAGGACTTCCTCGCGCTCCCCGCGACGGTTGACAAGGGCCTGTACGCGCACCTGCGGCAGGGCATCTCCTACCTGCGCAAAGACGCCCTCGCGATGTGCACCCGACCGACACAGACCGCGACGACGACGATACCGACGACGACGACCACGACGACGACGCAGGCCACTCCGACCACCACCACGCAGACGACGCCGACGAGCACTGCCACGACTCCCACGACCTCCACAGCCCCGAGCCAGGGCGGGGGCACGGCCGCCCCGCGCGAAGGGGAAGGCGAAGGCGAAGAAAGCCCGAGCAAAGACAAGGGCAAAGGTGAAGGCGCCGCGGGCGACGGGGCAAGCGTAGGCGGTGCGAGCCCGGGAGGCGGTCGGTGATCGACAGGACGACCGAGACCCCAGCCCGCACGCCGCGACCCGCGAGTGAGGGATCGAGCCGTGAGTGAGCAGGCGATCGCCGGGCGCTACCGACTGGAGCGCAGGCTCGGGTTCGGCGGCATGTCGCAGGTGCACCTTGCGTTCGACAAGCGCCTGGAGCGCCGTGTGGCGGTCAAGCTGCTCGCCGAGCATCTCGCCGAGGATCCGACGTTCGTGTCGCGCTTCCAGCGCGAGGCACAGGCGGCGGCGCGTCTGGTCCACCCCAACATCGTGCAGGTCTTCGACTCGGGCCAGGACGAGCGCACCGGGCAGTACTTCATCGTGATGGAGTACATCGAGGGGTCATCGTGCGCGGAGATCCTGCGCGACGACGGCTGGGTGGAGGTCGGCGAGGCGCTGTCGATCATCGAACAGGCCTGCGAGGGTCTCGACTACGCCCACCGCAACGGCGTCGTGCACCGCGACGTCAAGCCCGGAAACCTGCTGCGCGCGCGCGAAGGCCAGGTCAAGCTGGCCGACTTCGGGATCGCCAAGGCGACCGAGCAGTCGAGCATCACCCAGGTCGGATCGGTGCTCGGCACCGCCGCCTACCTCGCCCCCGAGCAGGCGCGCGGCGAGGAGGCCGGCCCCAGCGCCGACCTGTACGCGCTCGGCGTCGTCACCTACCAGCTGATCTCCGGCCGGCTGCCCTACGAGGCGAGCTCGCTGACCGAGCTCGCGCTCAAGCAGCAGCAGGAGGCTCCGCCGACGCTCGACACGCTCGTGGCGGCGGTCCGTCCCGAGCTCGCCGACGCGGTCGCGATCGCCCTCGCGCTGGACCCCGACGACCGCTACCAGACGGCCCGCGAGATGGGGCGCGCCCTGACCGACG
>DASUDH010000167.1:0-17605 GCA_036275675.1 Solirubrobacteraceae bacterium
CACCACGGACCAGCTCAACGGCCTCACGGCGAAACTCCTCGGGATACGGCGGACGCGATCTCGGCATGACCAGCACCATCCTTTCGCAGGCCAGCCGCTCAAGCGATCCTCACTCTGCCAAACCGGGGGAAGACCAACAACACGAACAACAACGACTAGGCCAGCCGCTCAAGCGCCATTCACTCCACGGAAGCGGGGGAAGACCATCTCGTGATCCGGCAACGGTTTTGGTCAGTATCGGCGCGCCTCTTGACTAAGGATTCTGCGTCTCTCTCGTTGACCGCTAGCTTCAAGGCGGATGGCGATGGCGTCCAGCAACTTCTTTACGTCTATCGAG
This sequence comes from Solirubrobacteraceae bacterium, assembly GCA_036275675.1. GTDB lineage: Bacteria > Actinomycetota > Thermoleophilia > Solirubrobacterales > Solirubrobacteraceae > Palsa-744. The sequence goes on from DASUDH010000167.1 coordinate 338, forward strand.
CTACGCCACGACCTGCAGTCCAGCTCAAAAGCAAAATGCATCTCGGCGCTGTGGTGCTGGATACACCGCGCGACGGAAGTCATCTACAGGGTCGATACTTCACTGACCGGAAATCTGGCGGCGAACTTCGCTTCTCACGACGTCTGAAGCCGCTTGTCGAGACTCACCCTGCGGGCCGCCAAGCGGTCGCCGCAGCGAACACGTCAAAGGAGTAGCTTCATCCCAATCGAGTACGAAAACCACTACCAAACCACAACCATCCCCGCCTAACTCCAGATCCCACACTCCACAGAACCAGGGGTAGATCCCTACCGCTGCAGCGGAGCCACCGCCATCCAAGTCCACGGCCGAGACGCCTTTATGGGGACCCGTCACGAGGACGGTGGTCGGGGAGTTGCGCATCGAAGCAATGCCATAAACTCGACCCGGACGGTATACGACAGGCGGGAATGCCCCCCTCGAGGACGGGGGCCTTACACGGTCTTGTTGGATCGCTCGGCGTGGATTTCGTCGATCAGACCCTGCACGCGCGTAATGGCCTCGTCGAGGCTCTTGGTTGGGAAGTTGAGCTCGGCGGCCAATTCACGGTACGTATCGGGCCACGTGGGTTCGACGGTAAGCGTTGGTGGCCAGGAGTGTGTCCGCCGCAGGTTGAAGATTTCGACGGCGGCTGCCTTGACGCGGCTGTAGTCCTCGATCAGTTCTTCCATGAGCTGCAGGTCGATCAGGTCGTGGACGCGCTCATTTTCACGGTCAGGGAAGCGCTCGGTGCAGGCATGGATCTTCTGCGCGATCTGATATCGCAGCGACAGACAAGTGACCTCGGCTGGTCCCGTGAGGCCGAACTCGCTGACGCTCAGCGCCGGCACTGACTCCGGCTCGTGGGCCTGTCCTTCCGGTGGTGAGACCTCGACGCGAAGCGTTGCCCAGCCGCGGCCCTGGTAAGACAGCTTGACGTCGAAGCGGTGCGCGCCGGTCTCGCGTACCGCTCCCGGCGGCGTGTAGCTGAACGAGAAGCCCGAATAGGGCGTGGCGAAGGCCATGTCGAGGTCGGCGAGCAGCTCGTCGACGGAGCCGTGGAAGAGCGCGTCGAGGTCGCGCGTAGCTCGCGCCTGGTTTTGGAAGCGCAGTTCGCAAGCGATGCCGCCCTTGATCAGGAAGCGTGCGGGCGAGTCCTCCTCGTGTACACACTCCAGCGCGCCGAGAAACGCCATCGCCGATACGCGTTGGCGTACCCGCCGTACACCGAGGCCGCTCGCTTCGGCATAGTTTGAGACCAGTCGACCGAGCTGCTTCTCGGTCTTCGGCTGACTTCTTGATGGCGGCTCGGCGTTCATCGTGTCGGCATCGTCGCGGGGTCGAACCCGGCCTCATGCATGAGTTCGGCGTAGGCGCTGCGACCCAGCAGGCCGCGTTCCCTCGCTTGCTCCAGGGCCTGGCGCAGCAGGTCACGACGCATGTGCGCCTCGTGGCATTGACGGATGGCCTTCGTCGGTGTCACGATCGGCAGACCTTCGTGTCGTGTGATGTCATGCGTGTCGAGGTCTTCGTGGTGGAAGCGATAGACGGGTGGCGCTTCGCGGCGGCGCAGGCGGTAGCGCCTGGGGATCGTGATGTGGATCTTTGCCGGGTTGATGTCGCTGAGCTCATAGAGGTCGAGTGCCGTCTCGTGGCTGAGGACACCTTCGACGCCATACGGCCAGAGGGTTGCCTTGCGGTAGCTGTCCAGCGCATGGACGGGGAACGGGTCCAGGCGGTAGAGCCCGAGTCCCTCCCGCTGAAGCGATCCTCTGCGCGCCATCTCCGCGAGTCGCTGTGGGCGGATGCCCGCCCGCCGTGCGTCATCGACGGTCAGGTAGCCGTAGTTGTCTTCGGCGATCTCGTACAGCGTCTTGAAGTTGCGACCAGGCATAGGGGACAGTCTAACGCATTTAGCGTTACTTTGTCCATTACGGGAGCTTTCGCAGCTCTGCGATCCTGTAAACTAGGGTGTGCGCGGTGGTAGGGGATATAAGTACATAACCCGCCCCCGCTACTCCTCAAAAACCCCTCAGTTGAGCGGTTTTTGAGGTTGTGGGGCTTCGGTGTCCGGTAATTTCCTCCCGGCTCGTCAAGCAACAGCCTCAAACGGCCGCAACTTGCCGCGAGCAACCGGCGACAGCCGCAAACCGCGAAATTGACCGTCGGGTGCTTACCCGAACGCCGCAGGCCGCCCCGCGGGCGCCGGCGGTGTGTGCGCGACTACCGCGGTGGCTGATATGGGTGGAACGCTGCGGAGAGCAGGCGGGCGTCGTCGTCGCGGCTCTTGTGGTGTAGGTAACGCATGGTGGTCTTGACGTCGGCGTGGCCCATCCACGCTTGAACTTGGGTGATGCTCGCGACATTGATCGCGACGCTCGCGAAGGTGTAGCGCAGATCGTGGAAGCGCAGCGGGCGCAGTCCGGCGGCGTCGTGGGCGGTGATGTAGCGTCGGCGCAACGCTGAGCCATCGAGCTCGGTTCCGAGGCGGCTGACGAATACGTGGTCGCGCCTGGCGGTGTGATGTCCACGACCCTTCAGATCGGTCAGCGCGGCGCCGAGCTGGTCGATCATCGGCACGGTGCGTGACTTGCGCGACTTCGGCTTGCCGGTTTTCCTCTCGGCGTAGCCCTCGTAGATACGGATCGAGGAGTGCTCGAAATCGACGTCCTCCCAAAGCAGCGCGAGCAGTTCACTGCGGCGCAGGCCAGCGAGCGCAGCGGTGAGGTAGATCACGCCGTCCTGCCGATCATCTTCGGTGCGCAATGTTCGCTTGCTGTCGCTGACAGCCGGCCGGTTGAGATCGCGGTGCGCGCCCCGCGCGGCGGTGGCGGCGAGCATCTCGACATCTTGCGGTGAGAAGAAATCAAAGCGCCCAGAGTCGTTGCTTTCGCGCAGCCGTCTGACTTGCGATGCGACGTTGACGCCGAGGTCGAAGCGTTCCGCGGCGTGCTGGAAAATCGCATGGGCCTGGGTAGCGATCTTGTTGACCGTCTTCCGAGAGCGTGCCCCGTCCTTGACCAGCCGGTCACGCCACTGCTCGAACTGCTCCGCGGTGATTGTCTCGATGCGCTCTGTCCCGAATTCGGGCAGCAGATGTGCGTCGAGCACAGAGCGATAGTCGCGTTGTGTGGAGGCTGACCAGTCACGCGCCAAAGGCCCACGCGTGAACCAGTCCTCGGCGACATCCGCGAACGTGATACCGGCACGCTGCTGGCGCAGCTGGCCACGCCGAGCATCGACAAGGATCTCCTCCAGCAGCTCTTCAGCGTCGCGCCTGCGCAGGAAACCCTGCGGAGGGCGACCCCTGCCCGTCCAGGCTTGGCCGAGACGCTTCTCGTGCTGGCCATCCTGGTCGCGCCACTTCGCGCACCACGTCTGTCGACGCTTGCCCCGGTAGAGTCAGACGTGACCGCTAATCGACGTGGTCAAATCAAGTGTCTTCGTCGCCATGAGCTCAGCGATCACGGAATTTGGCAAGTGCTCAACCCTCGACGATAGCGCTCCGGCGCGCCTCCGTTTCCTCCCGAGATCGCTCGTGACCAGCGCCGGGCGTTGTGCGCGTGCCTCATGCGCGATGTGCAGATAGGACAGTCGGTGCTAGGATGGTGTAGATGAAGACCTTGCACCTCGACCCAGCGACTCGAAGTGGGACCGCTCTCGTGACAGAGGAGATCGAGAGGATGCTCGCAGAGGGCAAGCACGTCGCCGTGACGGTGGCCGAGGAGTTGGAGCTTCTCTCCCCCCAGCAGGCGGCAGATCGCCTCGGGTTCTCCCGCCAGCACGTCGTACGGCTGATCGGCTACGGCGATCTGCGGGCTCACAAGCTGCCCGGGTCGAGCCACTGGAAGATTCCGCTAGCGTCCGTGCTCGCGTTCGAGGAGGATCGCGAGCGGGGACGGGAGCTTGCGGACGACTGGTCGCGCGAGCTCGACGCTATGGGCGCGCCGCCGGAGTGAGCCGCGCCGTCCGGCCCCGCGCGGTCCTCGACGCCGACATCATCTACTCGCGCGTGCTGCACGACCTGATGGGTCGCGCCGCGCGCGATTTGCGTGTGCTTGACATGTTCTGGAGCGAAGAGCTCCTCGCCGAGGCGCGCAGATCCCTTGAGGAGAAGAAGCGACTCCCGCCCGCCTCGGCTCAGCGCTGGGTCGACTACTTGCCCCGGAACTTCCCAATGGACGGATCAACCTCGACCAGACGTCCGCTTCTGGCCTCGAGAGGCTGACCAGCGACCCATCCGACATCCATGTTTGTACTCTCGCGGTGGCAGCCCACGCTGACTACCTCTTTTACGCATGACCGAGGCTACCTGCGTGATGCCTTGGAGCACTACGGCGTGCGCGTCACTACCCCCGATGAGTTCCTCACCCCGCTGATGGACACGGATTCCCAGGGGATGCTCGCGGTTCTCGCAAGGCAAGCTAACGCCTGGGCAGGAGGACGCCCCGTCAAGGAGTTGCTCGACGCGATCGGACGCGCCGGCGCGCCGGCACTTGCCGCGAAGGCTCACGTGCATATCGACGTCAGCTGACAGGACATGGTTTCCACTCGAGTGTGTTCGGCTTGACGATGGTCAGAGCGCTTTAGCACGGCTACCTTGAAGCTGCCGAAGTGGTTGCGACCAGTAGCCTCGCTGCCCAGTGCTGCCCAGTAATAGTCGATGTGCGCGGTCAGCATGACGGCACGAGTCGGACTCTCGGTGAAATGTTGTCCGTTCCACTGATTAGGCTCCATGCGCGGAACGCCGATCATGACCACCACTGCGACTGCGCTCAACCTCGGCTGGATGATGGCCGAGCTATACGACCATGATTGGCGCCCGAGAACGGGCCCGCCTGCGCCAGCTGACGATCTGCCAGGGATCGGCGCATTCAGTGCGTCGCAGCAGACTGAGATGCGCCTGGATGCAATCGATGCGTCCCTTGCGGCGCTGCACGACACCCTCGCGGCGGCCGGCCAGGACCCACAGCCGAGCACAGCCGACGTGCGCGCCCTCTACCAGGACCCCAATTCGCAGGCCGATCCCGCAAGGGCGGCGATTAACAAGCTGCACTTCGACATCGCGCGCACGCTTGCCGCGAGCAATCCGAACCTCGGTAAGAGCTACGGTCTCGGCCGCGCGCTCAGCGACACCGTGCGGTCGCCTGCCGATCAGGCCGACCTGGGGGAGGGCTTCAAGCACTTTCGGCTCGAGACCCTGCGCCGCTGGCTCAACGACCTCGCCTCTGATCTGCCCGCTCATGCAGCCAAGGGTGTCCTTCTGTCGCTATCACGTTGGGAGGGCTGGGCGGCGAACGTCGCCGTAGCAAGCGGCGACGACTGGGCCGCTGCGCGGGAGAACGTCCGCCGTACGCTGCGAAAGCAAGGCGAGCTGTGGCGCGCGGCGCTTTGTGGCGAGAAGAACCCGCGCGACGCCCTCACGGCGGACGACTACGTCGACGCAGCGAACGACGTTGCCCGCCGCGGTCTTGCAATCGCTGCCCGTGTCCTCGTTCGCTATGGCATCGCGATCGCACTCGCTGTAGCGGTTGTCGTGGCGCTCGCCGTCTTCGTGGTCACGAACCCCACCTCGCAGCTGGTCACGGGCATCGGCGCTGTCGCCGCCGCGCTCGGCATCACTTGGAAGGGAGTTGGCTCAGTCAGCGAGCAGCTTGCGCTCGCGCTCGGGAAGCCGCTCTGGGGCGCGGGGCTCGACGCAGCCGTGGGGGAAGGTCTCACGGCGCTCCCTGTCCGGCCCGTCCGCGAGCCAACACCCGACGTGCTCCTGCGGACGCCGCAGTACCTGCGCGCATGTGCGATCGCTGCTGCCGCTGGTCCTCTTTCGCCGGACAGCGTTTCAGGCGTCGTCAGACGGCGCCCGCTTCCCGGTGCCCGTAGGTCGCTTGGCCTGAGCGACTTTCTAACCACGCGCGCCTCCGGGCGCGGTTGGCGCAGTCCGGGCCGTGAGGAGATCGACTACTGGTTTGCTTGGGCCGAAGCCGCAAGCCTGATCGAGCGCGACGCTGACGGAGCTCTCTCGCTGACTCCTGCAGGAGCGACGGTGGCGCGCATCCCACCACACCAGCTTGGGACCGTCCGTGCTGCGCTGACTGCCAGCTAAAAGAGGCTCTGCCAGTCAGATGACGAGGCTCCCTACACCAGAAACAGACCCACCATCTGGGGGCTCTTCAACGCGGGTGAACAATGCGCGTAGCAGCGATTCGCGCGGGCGGGTTTCGCAACCTCCAAGGACGAATCCCCCTCAGCATGCCCCTCGCTGTGCTCGTCGGCGAGAACAACAACGGCAAGTCAAACGTCATTGATGCCTGCCGCACTTTGTTTGTTGCCGAGGGTGGCCCGCGATCGCGCCACTGGCTTACAGAAGGCGATTTCACGCACGACGAGACCGGAGTACGGATTAGTGACGAGCTCGTGCTTGAGGCCGAGCTCGCTGATCTGACTGAAGCCGAGCAGGCGCGCATGGTCACTTGCCTGGCTCCGTCGCTGGGGCCAGGATGCGGCCGCCTGCGGCTCCGTGCGCGAATCGGACGCGACGTGCGCATCGATGTCCAGAACGGTCGCGTCCGGCGCAACATCGAGCCGTGCGATCACCTCCTCGGCCCAGGACCGCTGCGGCTCGCTGGAGCGGTCATACGTGTGCGCATCCCAGCTGGTGCTCATTGATCCAGTGAAGCTGATCGTGCCATCAAGAATCCTGTCAAGACTTGACGCCGATGAGCAGCGCCATCTCAAGCCACTTCCAGTAGCAGTCCACGTCATCGAACCCGACCTCGTGCAGCCATTGAAGTTGGGTGTACACGTCGAGGAGGCGGTCGGATGGGTCCTCGTGCTCGATCGGCTCGCCGATCGCCTCGAACAACGCCAGATGCAGTCGTCGGGTCGGGGAGGCGACGTGCTCGAAGTTCGCAAACACGCCACCAGGGTCGAGCAGATCGAAGACCTCGGCATACAGCGAGCGCTTGCGCTCGTGCTCCAAGTGATGGATCACGAACGACGAGACGACTGTATCGAATCGTCCGAGCTTGGGTAGCGGCTCGGCCAAGTTGTGCTTGACCAGCTCGATGCGCCGATCGCCGTCGAAACGCTTGTGCGCCCGGGCGAGCATGAGATCCGAGAAGTCGATGCCCACGCCGGCCATCTCCGGACGGTCGGCCTGCAGCAGGCCGAGCATGCGCCCGTCGCCCGTCCCTATGTCGAGCACGCGACGAGCGTCCCGTGGGACGTGTTCGAGCAACACCCCCTCGCCCTCCAAGCGGTGCGGGAACTCGTCCGCCCGCTCCAGATAGCGCGACACATGCTCGATGGTTGTCCACTCCTCGGAAGGCATGAGGCGATTATCGCGCTGGGTCACGTGACGAGCGGTCGCGACAAGCGCAGCTGTTCGCAACGGATTAGACTTCCGTGGTCATGTGGGCGCCGATCGAGCGACGGATATTGGGCGTCACGGCCCATTTTGGGATGTCGTCGAAGGGCGACGAGCGCCGCCCTCAGCCGCCGTGCTGCTGGGATGGAAGCTGATGGCGGTCGACCCCGACGCTGGGACGATCGAGGTGTCGTTCACCGCGACCGACCAATTCCTCAATCCGGCCGGCGATATCCAGGGAGGGTTCTTGGCCGCGATGCTGGATGACACGCTTGGCCCAGCGCTGGTGGCGACCCTCGGCGCCGGAGAATGGGCTCCCACTCTCGACCTGCACGTCCAGTTCATGGCGCCCGCAGCACCGGGCCAGCTGTGTGGCCGTGGACGTGTCGTGCGCCGGGGCAGGGACATCGCGTTTCTGGCCGGCGAGCTGCTCGATGCGCACGAAAGATCGTGGCCTATGCCACAGCCACCGCCATGATCCGCCGCCGTTCCGGCTAGTGCTCAACCGCGCTCATGCCGGGAGAGCCTGGCATGCCCGACGCCGGACCCGGTCGTAGGCTGCATTCGTGATGGCGAACATTTTCGAGCCAGACTGGGACGAGGAGCAGGATCGCCCGCCGTTCTCGTGGAAGCGGGCACGACTCGGACGCCAGGCGGGCGGACACGCGCTCGGAGCGTCGCTGTTCGAGTTGCCGCCCGGCGCTTCGAGCTTCCCGCTGCACATCCATCACGCCAACGAGGAGATGCTGATCGTCCTCTCGGGCCGTCCCACGCTGCGAACGCTCGACGATGAGCAGGAGCTTGCCGAGGGGGAGCTTGTCGCCTGTCCGGCTGGACGGTCAGGCGCGCACCGGATCGACAATCGCAGCGACGCGCCGGTACGGCTGCTCGTCATCAGCACGATGCTCGCACCGGAGATCAACGAGTATCCCGACAGCGGCAAGGTGTGGGCACGAACCTGGCCTCCAGGCGAGCCGCAACCCGAGGATGCAGTGGACCTGCTCGTGCGGCCCGACCAAGAGCCCGTCGACTATCTCGACAGCGAGAGCTGAGCGGAGATCGACCGCGTGAAGATCGCTTCGCTCCATCGTAAACAAGCCCTCGATCACGCGCATTGACGACGGCGAGCCGCTGTAGCTCGTCATCGCGAGCCGCTGAGAACGCACCGATTCACGTCGCGCCGGTCCTCGCCCACTCACCCTGGACAGTCGATCCATCGCCAAACCAGTCCGTCGCGTACCTCGTGGTAGGACGGCGGCGCTGGCGGTGGGTCACCGGATAGGCACTCGATCACCGCGTCGGGGCCGTGCAGTTCGTCTTCAGCCGCCGTTGTCCAGCGGACTTCCGGGTGCAGCAGCCGCGCGAGGCGACCCCAGTTTCGAGCCTCGATCGTGGCCAGCACATCGCATACGACGGGTACCTGCTCGGCCATACGCTCAGTCTCCTCGCTCCGCAGTCCGCTCCTCAGCCCGCTTGTGCGGTCAGCTCTCCCAAGGAGCGAATTTGCCGGCCGTCGCTGTCGAAGTTCTCGGGCGCAAGCCAGGCCCGAAAGCCAGCATGGATCGCCGGCCACTCATCTTCAGTGATCGCGTACCAGGCGGTGGCGCGGTTACGGCCCTTGACGATCTGGTGCTTGCGAAACACGCCCTCGAACGTGAAGCCGAAGCGCTCGGCGGCCCGGCAGAACACTGCGGCGAGTAGGGGATCGAGGCGCTTTTCACACCGGCTTCACCGACGCAGTCCGTTACGTTCTGTTCCTCGCGGTCGGGCCTTTGCTGCTCTATCTGGCCTACCGGTTCGCAATCGGGTTGCTCCCGAGTTCGCCCTCGCTGAGTAGCGCGGTTATCGCACAGCTGGAGGTACTCGTCAGGCTTTGTCTGATGAGCGCTGCAGTTGTGTTGCTCTTCAAGCTCATCAGAGCTGGTTGGAAGGGGCTTGTCTACATGTCCTTGTTCGTGTTTGTCGGTTTCGTGCCGTTCGTCGAGGTGCTCGCAAACCCAACAATTGGCGCTCTGCTCGGTTGCGGCATCTCTCGTCAGCGCGAGTTCATCGCTGACGCCAACGCCGCACGGCTCACCGGCGATCCTCTAGCGCTCGCCAGCGCCCTGCGAAAGCTCGAAGCCCATCCGATTATGACGGTCAGCCACCTCGTAGGTGCGCGCTACGCGATGTTCTCTCCTGTCCAAGGGCCGGTGCCGCAGCGCTGGTGGTCGCGACTGTATGCGACGCATCCAACGCTTCAAACGCGCCGCGAGCGTCTGGAAGCGTTGGCCGCCGCCGAGTGAGGAAGCTGGACATACGGATTGGAGGACCCAGCAACGTTCGCTTGAGCCTGCTCGGCTGCAAGCACTCTGGTCGCCGCACTACGGCACCATCAACACGGCAACGTTGCCTGGCACTCCACTAGCTGGCCGGGGGGACGTCCCTGGCGGACCGCGCCTCGTCGGGGTATGCTCCACGGCGGCGGAGGGACTCGAGTGCCTCGCGCGGACGGGCCAGGTTCTCGATGATGAGGGATCAGAATATGCCGGCATTGCATAAATCCTGGAGCCAAGTATCTTTGCGACGGCTCGCCGTGGCGGGAGCCGCTTGGGCAAGCTTGCTGACCGTCGCGGCTTCGCCGGCACCAGCGCAGATAGTGACCGGCCAGGGCATCGCGGGCGTGAGGATCGGCGACTCGATGTCAAAGGTCACGAAAGTGCTTGGCACCCCGAACTCGTCGCCGTACACCTCGCATGGCGAATGGCAGTACAGCTCGCCACAGAAGCTGGGCGGCTTCGTCGGCTTCCGCGCGGGGACCGAAGGCCATGAACACCTCACGTCCGGCGTGACATACATCCAGACCTCATCCCACCAACAGCGCACCGCGGCTGGCGTCGGCCCAGGAGTCGCCTACAGCCAGTTCCGCCGCGCATACCCTGGCTACCGCTGCGACCGGATGAACGGCGCCGGCAGCGGCATCCGAGCATGCTGGACGAAGTCGCGCCTTCACGGGCAGAAGGTAACGACGGCCTTCTACTTCGAGGGTGGACCGAAGGTCGCCTTCGTGGTCGTCGCCGGGCAGTCCTACCAATTGCGCGCGGAGCTCGCGCTCTAGCCACGACGTCCTCCCGATAACGTCCCGTCGGGAGTGCTGCTCCCAGCCACGGGTCCAGCTCGTCTCGAGAGGTGTTGGGCACGCACGAGCTACGTTGAGGCGTTCGACTTTGTACCGCCAACTGAGCTACTCGCCCACTCGCAAGTGAGCCACAGTAGGATCCCGCTTGATGACTCCGGAAGCAGGCGCTCGGGCGCAGGTTGTATCCGGCGGCATCCAGCCGCTGTGGTTCCTTGGCACGCTCCTTCAGATCAAGCTCGACGGTGCGCAGACCGCTGGGCGCTTTGCGCTGGTCGACGGCGTGTTCCCGCACGGTGCTGCTCCCCCGCTACATTCCCACCCGCAGGACGAGACCTTCTACCTGCTGGAAGGTGAGCTCACCGCGTGGGTGGTCGACCGTGAGCTCGGCGAGAACGACCGCGGCGATCGCCCAGCATGGGTCACGGAATACGCACAGAGCTGCCGGGCGGGAGCGGTCGTGTTCGCGCCGGGGGGCGTGCCGCACACATTCCGTGTGGAGTCCGACACCGCACGCGTGCTCTTCCTCTCCACGCCAGCGGGGATCGAGGAGATGTTCCGAGCCCTCGGTGAGCCGGCCAAGTGGCCGTGGCTGCCGCCGCCACCCGATGGTCCCCGCGTCAGCCCCGAGCGGATCGCGGAAGTTGAGCGGGAGGTGGGGATGGTCCGCCTCGGACCACCTCCGCCCTCTGGCTGAGGTGCCATCCGCTCGACCAGGCCCCGTTGGGGTTTGGGCCGACGAACACCGGCGACCTCAAGCGGTCAGCGCAACAACGCTTTCATCTTCTCAGCTGGCGTGCGCCACTCGAGGGTTTGTCTGGGGCGGCTGTTGAGTTCGGCGGCGATCTGGTCGAGCTCGACTTGGCTGCGCGTGGCCAGGTCGGACAGGATTAGCAACGTCGTGTCGGCTTGGCGAGCTTGGGTTTAAGGTGGTGAATCGACCACAGCTTGGTCAATGAGGTCGATTCCTTCGTCGGCACAGATCGTTCGCAGGGCTCGCATAGTGGGCTCTGATTTGATAAGCGCGGTGATGTGGTTGTTGTACCTTGCACGACCGATTGCGTTGCAAAGGTTCCATGCTGCTTGTTCGTCGGCCGCGGTGAGCTGGCGTAGGTCGAGCACGATCTCGTGGGTGTCGTGTGCGATCTTGGCGAGTTCGACTTCGAGGTCGAGCGTTGCGTGATAGTCCAGTGGGCCGGTCAGGGTGATCGTCGCTTTGCCGCTCTGGTGGCGGGTGGTGGTGACAGTGGAGTGCTTGCCTGAGTGATCGGGTCCGAAGCGGTGCTCGCGCCATGTTTGTAGCTTGAGCGCGATCACGAGCAGCAGGACTGGACCCATGAACACGGGCAGCGAGACGTACCAATGGCCGAGGTGGGCGAGCGGGGGTGCGAACATCTGTTGCCAGCCTACGCCCAGCCTGCGGTTTCATGCCGACGTGCGGGTACGCCGTGATGCCGCCAGTGCGGCCAGTCCGGCGGCAAGGCCGAGAGCGCCGAGGATGAGCGCTGCAATGCCGAGGCCCTTGGAGGCTCCGCCGCTCGTCTTCACGGCGCTGCTCTGAACGGGGGTGGCGGGGAGCTGGCCGGGTTCGGGTCCGGCCTCCTTGCCGGCGATGTCCTGGATGACGCCGCCTTTGGCGGTGACGTTGATGGTGGGCGCTGGGTGTTCGGCGTCCAGGGTGGGGTCGATCCAGTGGACGACCTGGCCGTTGCTGTAGGTCTGGATCGTCTTGAACTGAAGCGCTCCGCCTGCGGTGTTGCCGGGGATCGCCAGTGAGAGAGGGAGGTTGATGAACTGGTTGTTGTTCACCTGTCCGAGCGGGCCGGTCCAGGCCCAGATGATCTGCGAGACTTGTTCGTTGATCGGGCCGCTGTCGGTCTGGATCGGGGTGGCGAGCTTCTGGTTTATGACCTTGACTGTCCAGCCGGGAACGTTCTCGTAGTTAACGCTCGTGAACCCGGAGGGGAACAGCATGTCGATCTTCTTGACGTGGGCGCCTTCCTGCTCGCCGGGTACGCGCACGTCGAGCGTGGCGAACGCTCCAGCGGGTATAGTGTTGGGGTGCAAGCTGATATGTGCCTGAGCGATGGTCGGGAGCAGGAGCGCTCCGATCGTGACGATAGTGGCTGCGGTTAGCTTCATCAGGTGTCTCCTTTGCGGTAGCGTTGGGTGAATCTCGGGCTCAGCGGATTGGGACGGTGATTGTCTTTCCGTACTCCTGAAAGTCGGATACGCGGTCGGTGATGTGAAGCTCCCAGGTGCCGCCGGGGGTCAGCTCGGCGGAATTGAGGATGTAGTGGCCGGGGCCGGCGAGGTTCGCATGGAGGGGGAGTGGGCCGATTCCCTTCGCTGGGAGCCGCGCGGTAACGGTGAGTTCCTTGGTGGCGGTGAACTGTGTGCCGGTCTTTGCGTCGATTAGGTAGATGTGGGCGGTGTTCAGGCCGACTCTCGCGGGTTCGACTGTCATCTGAAGCTCGGCCGGTCCGAGCGCGGTGGTTGTCGAGAATGGCCCGTTGGCGATGTCGATTGGGGGGGTGTAGGCGACGAGTGCCGCGGTCACGCCGAACACCGCGAGCAGCAGTCCCAGCTCGCCGCGCAGCGTGCGGCGCAGGAGCACTCCGGCGCCGCCTGGTGTGCCTGCGGCTTCGGCGATCCGTTCAAGTGCGGGGATCGCGCGCCTGCGGTTGATCCAGCCGAGGGTTGCCAGTGTGGCGAGCAGCACGGTCTTGACGATCACTAGCTGCCCGTAGGTCGTGTTCAGCAGACCATCGAGGCTGCGCACGTCGATATACGCCTGCACAACCCCCGTCGCGGCGATGACCGCGACCGCGCTGAGCGCGAGCCGTGAGAAGCGCATGAAGACCGCCACCAGCAGGGCGGTTCGTTGTGGCCCTTCCAGACGACTGGTCGCGGCTGGCAGCGCCAGCAGCAGGCACGCGATCCCACCAGCCCACACGCTCGCGGCGAGTACGTGTAGGACATCGGAGGGAAGGAAAATCCAGGTCGGGCTCTGCACGCTTGCGTGGCCGCTGAGCGCGGGACTGATCGCCAGATAGATAGCCCCGGTCCCCACCGTGGCGAGGAGGACGGCGGGCGGGCCGGCGCCGAGGGCCGTCCCGCTCGCTCCGGGGGCCGCTGGTTCCAGCACGGGGATCGCCTCACGCCGCGCCATACGCGCAGCGATGAGCACCCCGCCGAGCAGCGTCCATACGATCGTGCGTACTCCCCATACAGTCCCGAAGCGGCTGCCAAGGGTGTCGTTGACGATCGCGCCCTTCAGTGACGCCCACAGCGACACGCCCGCGGCACTTGCCCCCTGGAGCAGGATGCCAAGCACACCTGCTGCGATGCCGAGCACGACGGCCGCTGTGAGCAACAGCCATAGGCGGCTTGCCAGGGCACGCGAAGCGTGCGCCCAGCCTGTCTCGGCGCCCGCGCTCGCGGCGAGCGCCGGCAGCCACACGAGGGCCAGGAACACGAGTCCGCCGAGGGCGAGCGCGAGCGATGCGTAGTCCAGGGCGCGCACCACCCCGAACCCAACCGTCGTTATCTCGCCTGTCTTGTTGCGGTTGATGAGCCCGGCTACCGTGTACTTCGGCGCGGCGCCCGCGTGGCCGATGTTGAACACCAGCCCGCCGTAGACGATGTGCGTGTCCGCCGAGATCACCCGGTAGGTCGCCGTGTAGGTGCCATCGGGCAGGCCCGGTTTCAGACCGACGCCCATCCATTGCTCGCGGCCCTGCGGGTGGGACACGTTCAGGTCGTCCACCTCGTTGCCCTGCGCGTCATAGACGCGCACCGCGCCGAGCGTCCCGCCGACCGACTGATTGAACTCGAAGATGACCTCCGCCGGCTCCCTGGCGATTGTCGATCCCGACTGCGGGGAAGTGCCGAGCAACTGCGCGTGCGCAAGCGCGGCCGGAGCGTGAGCAAGTACGCAGACGCAACCGAGCACGGCCGCAAGCAGCGCCCGCCATAGCAAGGAGCGCTCCATGCGCCACCCCCAGTACGCGTCGCCCTTCAAGGTCTCACCACGCCTCTTTCCCTGACGACGGCTCACCAGCTTGGCTCGCGTTGGTCCCCGGCGCGGAGCGCGCCCGGCGGCGGCGCACAACGAAAACAAACGCGGCCGCGAGCAGGACAATCACGATGAGCGCAACGATCGCCCCCGTAGGCGTCTTGGAGCTCTGCGGCACCCAGAACAGTTCCCCTTTGATCGCGCTCGGTTGCTGTCCCACCTTGATCGGGACGCTCCAGTTGAAAATCTTGGTGCGCTTGCCTTCGTCTGTGACCTGTGGTGGCTTGACGGGGCTCATCCAGTGGATGCGGTGGTCGTGCCATTCAAGCTCCCCGGTGCGGTCTAGGACGGCCCACTTCGGCCGCGCGCTCGCGTTCGCAGAAGGTGGAACGGTGACGTTGGCGTAGAAGTTCGTGTTCAGGTACACCGCCGGGGAGCGCACGTTCTGTTCGGTCGTCCCGTTGGCTTGGACACGGGCATACGGCTCGCCGGAGTACCCGTACACCGTCACCGTCTGCCCGGTGTGATTGCGCAGCAGCAGTCGGTCGGCAAACTCCAGCACTTCGACGCTCAACCCTGGGTCGCTCGGGGTGATCCCGGTTATGTAGGTGCGGTAGTGGTAGCTGCTTCCCTGATCGTTGATCGGGTTGCCGCTCTCCACAGGCGCACTTTGCGCAGCGCTCGCAAGGCCAGCGGCGCCTATCAGCACCAGCGCTACCGCCCCGAGCCGGGCAATCACAAAACGGGACATCGAAACTCCTCGCTTACTGACAACAGGACATAGATTCCTCGCGCGCTTTCAGGAGCGCCGCAAGCAAGCCGTTACGAGCAGCCGCCGCTTCCGCAACGGGAGCGGCCTGCGCTTTTAGCTGCTCGCCAGGCTGAGAGCCGGCGGTGGCCGGACGGCCAGCGAACGCGCTAGCAGCAGGCCGCCCCGCACTACGAGGACGACCGCGGCACGGCGGCGCGGTGTGCTGGAGCACGGACGTGCCCAGCGGCGCCGACCGGCATCGGACAGAACGGCGATCATCCGCTCGCCGGGGTAGCGGCGCATCAACAGCGGCACTGCGAGCGTGAGCGCCGGCAGCAGGCACAGCGCGCCCGGGTCGATCGCCACCAGCACGACGGCAGCAGCCGTCAGGCTGGCGAGCACCGCGAGCCATCGCACCCGCAGCCCGCTCGTGTTCATCGGCGCTGACACGACGCCCCGTATCCTACTCCCGACCAGTCCCTGGCTGTTGGGCCGGTGCTCAGGTGCCGACCGCGGACAGTAGCCACAATCCGAAGCTGGTGAAGGCGACCATCACCGCCAGCATCCAATACTGCGAGCGGATCGCCTCCTGGGGGTCGCGGTACATGCTCAGCGCGCGGTCGTGCGCGAGCGCAAGCCCGCCGACGTGGCCGCTGACGAGCGCCGCGACCTGCACGTACCAAATCGCCGCATAGGAGATGATCGCGTAGTCGATCTGATAAGAGCTCGTGCCGAACAGGTTCGATCCGTTGCCGAGCGGATCGGACGCCAGGTAGCCAATCGCCTGCCCCTGCCAGATGAGTAGCGAGAAGTAGTGCGCCACCACGTAGGCGAACCCGATCGGCGCGAGCGTGTGTGCGAACGTCCGCGATAGATCGCTAATGCCGTAGCGCCCGCTCACGCTGCGCACCCCCTCGATCCCGAGCCTGTAGATGCCGGCGATAAGCGCCACGCAGCCGAGCAGCCCAACCGTGTAGGTGAGCTCAAGCGCGGGCGTCTGATGCAACCCCAAGTCCGCGAACAGGTTTTGCAGGTGGGGCTCGATGTTTCGCCACACCCCGCCGTTGCTGAACCCGTCGAACGTGGTCGTGCCGATCACCGCGCAGACGAGACCGACCGTTCCGGCCTGCACCGGCATATCTGCCAGCCCGCTCAACGGCCTCCGCGCGTACACGATCCCCTGCTCGTCCCTGCACAAGACCGATATGCGTGAGAGCAGGCTGAAGTACACGCCGAACCCGTCCGCGCTCCCCGTCCACTCCTCCACACCGAACAGCGCCATCCCGGCAAGCATCACAAGGAAGTAGCCCAGCGAGAGCGCCGCAAGCGTTGAGGGCTGATCGCGCCCGACGTAAACCAGCTCAAGCCATGCGAACCCGATCAAGCACGCCACCGCGGGCCACACGCCGAGCTTTGGCGGGTAGCGCAGCGGCGCTCGGGTGAACAGTCCAGGCACCACACGCCGGCCCGCCGAGCGGATCGCCCTCGCGCAGGACCGCCACGGACTCAGCGCGGCGAATACGTCGCCGAAAAGGACACTGGCGACCGGCACCCCTACCCAAAATACGACGTATATGAACGTCACCGAGAAGTTCGCGTTGGCGACCTGCGCCCCCCCGAAGCCGCTGTAGAGCACCAGCGCGAACAGGCCGACCCCGACCGCGCTCGCCAACCATGTGAGCGCAGCGGGTAGCTCGAGAAGCCTCTTTCGGTGCTCGTTCTGCAACTGCGGCGTGCGCCACAGGGCTGACAGCGCCACGAACGAGACGACAAGCACGATCGCCGCCGCCCAACTGAACAACCACACAGGGATCGGCAAGTCGGCCTTCCCCACGATCCCGTGCGCCTGCGCCACCGAGGGGAACAGCAGCACCGCGAGACCGACACCGAGCGAGGATGGCAGCAGGCGACGCGGGAGGATCATGCGCCGGGCAGTCTACGCAACCACGATCCACCGATCGTCAGCTCCCCTCCTGCTCTTGCTCACCATCTGAGAGCGG
>DASUDH010000168.1:0-3393 GCA_036275675.1 Solirubrobacteraceae bacterium
TGGCTGAGCGCTGCCGCCACGAGCCCATGGTGCATGCCGTCGACGACAAAGCTGGCAAGTGCCAGGCGGCCTTTCGAGCACGGCTCGGCGCCACCGAGCACACCGACTCCCTTGATCGCCGCGAGCCCCTCGAGCAGACGCCGTCCGAGCGCGATCTCGTCCTCGAGCATGGCGTCGAAGCCGAGCTCGAGCAGCGTGTCGATCGCCACTCCTAGCGCGACCGCGCCGATGACGTTCGGTGAACCCGCCTCCTCGCGATCGGGCAGGTCCGCCCAGACCGTGTCGTCCCACGTCACGATGCTGATGGCGCCACCGCCCATCACCTCGGGCGCGCCCGCGAAGAAGTCGCGCGGCGCGACCAGCACTCCCACGCCGTAGGGCGCGTACATCTTGTGCCCCGACAGCGAGACGAAGTCCAGATGACCCGGGTCGCCCGGCTTCCGGACGTCGATCCGGTGGTGCGGCGCAAGCTGCGCGGCGTCGACCGAGATGCGGGCGCCGTGCCGGTGCGCGAGCTCGGCGACCTCGTGTAGCGGCGACACGAAACCGGTCACGTTCGAAGCCCCGCACACGGCGACCAGGCTGATCTTCCCGTTTGCCTTCTTCAACGCGTCTTCGATCGCGTCGAGATCGATGTGGCCCTGCGGCGACAGTCCGACCATGACGTGCCCGCTCCGATGACGCCATGGCAGCAGGTCGGCGTGGTGCTCCATCTCGGTGACGAGAACCTGCCGTCCGTCGAGCCTCGCTTCCTCGGCGGCGATGCGGTTCAACGCGTCGGTCGTGCCCTTGACGAAGATCACGACCTGCTCCTTCTCGTCGATGCACAGGAAGCGGCCGACGAGCTCACGCGCGCGCTCGTATGCATCGGTCGAGACCCGCGACTTGTAGCCCGTGCCTCGGTGCACGCTCGAATACACGTCGGAGAACGTGTTGATCGCGTCGCGGACCCTTCGCAGCGGGGGCGTGCTCGCGGCGTTGTCGAGGTTGATGCCCGTGACCTCGCCTCCGCCGAACACCGGAACCGGCAGATCGACCCCGGCGAAGTGCTCGTGCCAGCGGTTCACGTCGCCAATCTACCCCTAACCCGCCGCCGGGTCGACTCTGTATCGGTCACACTACGTAGCGCCTTGTCCATAGTGTGGTTGACACGGTGAAGAGCAGGCCGGCGGCTTCCGATTCGTCCAGCCTGGCGACCCGGGAGCTCAACTTCCTCGTCCGCCTCGCCCAGGCCGCGGCGTCGACGCAGCGTCCCGACGAGCTGCTCGAGCTGATCATTCGGGAGACGACCTCGGCGATCGGCACGGACGTGTGCTCGCTGTACCTCGTCGGGGCGGATGGCTCGAGCCTGCTGCTCACGGCGACGAACGGTCTCAACGAGAACATGGTCGGCAAGGTGCGGATGCGCGTCGGAGAGGGGATCACCGGTTGGGTCGCCGAGTCCCGCCGCGCCGCGGTCGTGCCCGACGTGAGCCGAGAGCCCCACTGGAAGTGGGTGCCCGGCCTCGACGAGGACCGCTTCCATTCCATGGCCTCGGTCCCGATCGAGTCGGGACCGCGCCTGGTCGGCGTGCTGAACGTCCAGAGCACCGATCGACGCGAGTTCACAGCCTCGGACATCGACTTTCTGCGCGCGATTGCCGGCCAGGTCGCGGGGATCCTCGAGCGCAGCGAGCTTCAGCGCCGCACCGAGGTGCAGCTCGCCGAGATCCGCCTGTCGCACGACACGCACGAGCGTTTCACCAAGCTCTCGCTCGACGGCGCGGGCATCCCATCGATCCTCGACGTCATCGGATCTCTCGCGGGCGGCCGCGCCGCCCTGTACTCGCCCGACGGCTATCGGGTGCGCGGCGTGGGCGAATCGTCCGACGGCATGCCCGCCCGCATCCAGGTGCCGCAGCTGGGCGGCGCGGCGCGCGACATTCGGGTCACGGCCGGCCGTCCGCCGCGTCCGCTCGACGTCGTCCCGGTGCGCGCGGGCGCGGACGTGCTCGGCCTGCTCGTGGTCGGCGCCGACGGCGATGCCATCGATGCCCCGGGCCGGCTGCGCGCGCTGGAGCACGGATCGACCGTGCTCGCGCTCGAGCTGTCGAAGGAGAGGGCCGCCGCCGAGGTCGAGCGCCGCCTGCGCGGCGATCTCATCGAGGAGGTGCTCGCCGGCGGGCTCGAGGCTGACGAGGCCGAGCGCGTCGCGCGGCAGGCGGAGCGGCTCGGCCATCGCCTTCCGCACAGGGCGTGGGTCGTGGTGCTCGAGCCGGACGACGACGCCACCGAGGCGGCGCTTGCGGCGCGAGGGCGGCAGGACCGGCTGGACGGCGCTCTCAGCGGCGTGATCCGCTCGCGTCTCCCCGGCGCGCTGACGCTGGTGCGGTCCGCGTCCGCGGTCTTCCTGGTCCCGGACGAGATCGCGGGCGACCTGGCGGCGGTGGAGAAGCTCGCCAACCAGCTGCTGGCCGCGGCAGCGCCGGTGATGAAGCCCGGGTCGGCGTCGGTCGGGATCGGAAACCTCGCGCACAGCGTCGGGGAGCTCGCGCGCTCGCACGTCGAGGCGCGGCAGGCTCTGCGCCTGACCCGGCGCGCGGGGGGTCGGGGCCGCGTCGCGTCCTACCGGTCGCTGGGCGCTTTCAGACTGCTGCTCGAGGTCCAGTCGCCGGACGCGCTGCGTCGATTCGTCGACGAGCTGCTCGGGCCGCTGCTCGAGTACGCGCAGTCGCGCGACACGCCGCTGCTCGAGACGCTGGAAGCGCTGTCGGCGGCGCGGTGGGTGCGCCGCGCCGCAGCGCGCAATCTGGGCATCCACATCAACTCGATGACGTACCGCGTGGAGCGGATCGAGTCGCTGACCGGCGTGCAGCTCGACGATCCGGAGACGCGGGTGGCGATCAGCATCGCTTTGCGCGCGCGGGCGATGCTCGGCATGTAGCGGCGCGAAAGCCGCGAGCGCCGGCGATAGCGCCCTTGAAAGCTGGGCGAAGGGCGCGAATGCCGGCGGTAGCGCGCATCGATGCGCAAAAGGAAGGGCCCGAGCTCTCGCAGCCCGGGCCCTTGGAGCGAATGGTCGACCGGCTTACACGTCGCTGTAGAGCATGAACTCCCATGGGTGCGGCCTCAGGGCGACCGCGTCGACTTCCTTCTTGCGCTTGTAGTCGATCCAGGTGTCGATCACGTCCTTGGTGAACACGCCGCCCTCGAGCATGAACGCGTGGTCTGCCTCGAGCGCGTCCAGCGACTCCGCCAGCGAGCCAGGCACCGACTTGATCTTGGCCTTCTCCTCACCCTCGAGCTCGTAGATGTCCTTGTCCACGGGTTCGGGCGGCGTGATCTTGTTCTTGATGCCGTCGAGGCCAGCCATGAGGAGCGCGGCGAACGCGAGGTAGGGGTTGGCGGCGGGGT
>DASUDH010000169.1:0-6483 GCA_036275675.1 Solirubrobacteraceae bacterium
CGTCGCGGTCGACGTTCGTGTAGGCCAACTCGCACACCCCCTGGGCGATCAACCTCGCGAAGATCTCCCTGACGTTGACATCCGCCGCCCGCGTCCAACCTTCGATGCTCACGCGACCGTTGCGCACGTCCACCGAGACCACCACCCGCTCCGGTCCATACCGCGCGAGCGCTCGCTCGAGCAGGTCTGGATCCGTGAACGCCGCGGTACCGAGGATGACGCGCTCCACGCCCGCATCGATCGCTTCGGCGAGCGCCTCGAGCGTGCGCAACCCCCCGCCCAGCTGCACCGGAACGTCCCGAAACTCGGTCGTAATCTTGCGCACATGCTCCATATTCAGCGGCCTGCCGGCGCGTGCGCCGTCGAGGTCCACCACATGCAGCCGGCACGCGCCCTCATGCACCCAACCACGCGCGGCGGACAGCGGGTCCTCGTCATAGACCTTCTTGGCGTCGAAATTGCCCTTGACGAGCCGCACGGCCTTCCCGCCGAGCACGTCGATCGCCGGGTAGAGGTTCACGATTCATCCCTCGTCGCGGAGAGCCCCGGCGGTCGCCTTGGGTGCTTCACGACGGCGACCCGACCGGCATGGCTGCACGTGCGCATATGCGCGCGAAGTTCGCCAGCAGCCGCAGCCCGGCCGCCGAGGACTTCTCGGGGTGAAACTGCACGCCGTAAAAGCCGGCATGGGCGACCACGCTTGCGAACGGGGCGCCGTAGACGGCGGTTCCGAGGACGTCATCGCGGGCGCTTGGCGCCGGAGCGAACGAGTGGACGTGGTAGAAGGCGCACCGCCGGGGCAGCCCCTCGGTGAGCGGCGAGCTGGCGAGGAAGCTGACCTCGCTCCAGCCGATGTGCGGGAGCTTCAGCGCGCCGTGCTCGAGCGGGCGCACCTCACCGCCGATCAGGCCGAGCCCTTGCGCGCCGCCCTGCTCGGTGGAGCGCTCGAAGGCGAGCTGCATCCCCAGGCAGATGCCGAGCACCGGGGTTCCCGCGGCGAGTCGCTCGCGCAGCAGCTCGTCGAGGCCGAGCTCGCGCAGGTTGGCCATCCCGCGCGGGAACGCTCCGACGCCCGGCACGACGAGACCCGCGGCGGCACGCAGCTGCTCGTGGTCGCTCGTGAGAGAGACGCTCGCGCCGATGTGCTCGAACGCCTTCTCCACCGAACGGCGGTTGCCCATTCCGTAGTCCACGACAGCGATCTCGACGTGCTCGTCGAGCAGCCGGCGGACGCTCGTGTTGTCATCGGCGGCGATCACGTCTCATGCTCCGCTGTGTCACGAGGTGAGCGTGCCCTTCGTGCTCGGCACGCCAGACTCGGCCGGGTCGAGCGCCACGGCCTGGCGCAGCGCCCGTGCGAACGCCTTGAAGGCCGCCTCGATCATGTGGTGGGCGTTGCTGCCGGCCTGCACCTCCAGGTGCAGGGTGAGCTTCGCCGTGTTGGCGAGCGCCCTGAAGAACTCCTCTGCCAACTCGTGGTCGAAGCCGCCGGTTACGCCAGCGGGAAGCTCGGCGTCGAAGATCGTGAACGGGCGTCCGGAGATGTCTATGGCGCAGCTCGCCCTTGCCTCGTCCATCGGCACGACCGCCGACCCATAGCGGCAGATGCCGGCACGGTCGCCGAGCGCGCGGTCGAGCGCCTGGCCGAGCACGATCGCCGTGTCCTCGGCGGTGTGGTGGGCGCCCGTCTGCAGGTCGCCCGTGGCCCGAACGTCGAGGTCGAGTCGCGCGTGGCGGGCCAGCAGGTCGAGCATGTGGTCGAGGAACCCCACTCCCGTGTCGCGGGTCCCGGCTCCGGCCCCTTCGAGCGTCAGCGACAGGCGCACGTCGGTCTCGCCGGTGGTGCGCTCGAGCGTGGCCGTTCGCGCGACGGCGGGTGTCGCCTGGGAGCTGGTGTGCGTCGGCTGCGAGCCCATCTCACGCTCCATTCTCGCGAAGCGGCGGCTCCGACGCCGTCTCGGGCACGCGCGCCTGCATCGACAGGGCATGCACGGGGAAGCCCTCGGCGCGTGCCACGGGGGCGCCGGCCTGCGCCAGCTTGGCCGCTGCCTCGGGGCCGATCTCCACGACCGACATGCGCCTGCGAAAGTGGCGCGGGGAGAGTATCGAGGCGAAGCGCGCCGCCCCGCCGGTGGGAAGCACATGGTTGGAGCCGGCCGTGTAGTCACCGAACGCGGTGGCTCCGCCGGGACCGAGCAGCAGACAGCCCGCCGTGCGCACCTTGCCCGCGAGCGCCTGCTCGGCGGCGCCGACGAGCTGCAGGTGCTCGGGCGCGAAGGCATTGGCGAACTCGATCGCCTCCGCCGGGCTCGCGGTCTGGACCAGCACGCACGCGTCCGGCTCCAGGTCGGGCCAGGACGCCGCCTCGCGCTCGATCTCCCGGGCGAGCGCGTCGAGCGCGTCGAGCGAGCTCGAGACCGCCGCGACGAGGCTGCCGGCGCCGTGCTCTGCTTGGGCGAGCAGGTCGAGCGCGACCAGGCGCGGGTCGGCGTCGGGACCGAGTACCACCATCAGGTCGCTCGGACCGGCGAACCCCTCGATCCCCACGACGTGAGAGAGCCGCCGCTTGGCTTCCTGGACATACAGGTTGCCGGGTCCCACCACTACGTCGGCGGGCGCCACCGACTCGGTGCCGAAAGCGAGCGCGGCGATCGCCTGGGCTCCTCCCATCCTGTAGACGCGCTCCACCCCGCACAAGCGGCAGGCGGCGAGGATCGCCGGATGAGCTTGGCCGTCGGGGCCCGGCGGAGTGCACACCGCCACGTCGATCACACCGGCCGCGCGCGCGGTGACGACCCCCATCACGACCGTGCTCAGATAGGCGGCCCGCCCACCGGGCACATAGATGGCGGCCGCCCCCACGGGCAGCTCGCGCAGCGTGACGGTGTGCCCCTGGGGCAGCTCGACCGTCACCCGCTCGGGGGTGATCGAGGCGTCCGCCACGCGCGCCACGTTCGCGATCGCTACCTGCAAGCCCGCCACCACCTCGAGCGGCATCCGCTCGAGCGCTTCGTCGAGCTCGTGCGCCGGTATGCACAGCTCGCGCGGCGCCGCGCCTTCGGTGTCGAACCTGCGTGTGTACTCGAATACCGCCTCGTCGCCCTCGGCGCGCACGTGAGCGACGATCGTGGCCACCGTCGCTTCGATCTCTTCGCCGCCGCCGGTCAGCCTGCGCAGATGAGCGGCGGCAGTGGCTGGAGTGCCGTGCCGCTCGACGTCTGTCAGCGTGAGCCGCTCAACGAGCACGAGGGCGCCCCCAGCCGCCGGTATCGGCCGTGTCCGGCTCAACCGGCACGCAAACGCTCCAGCAGCCCGTCGATCGCCTTGGCCCGCAGCTTGTGGGCGACCGGGTTCGCGATCATGCGGGCGGTGCACTCGACGATCTCCTCGCGCACGATCAGGTCGTGTTCGCGCAGCGTGGTGCCGGTCGCCGTCAGGTCGACGATCGCCTCCACCATGCCCGTGAGCGGCGCGAGCTCGACCGAGCCCTTGACCTCGACGATCTCCGCCTGCCTTCCGGTCTCCTCCAGGTGGCGGGCGGCGATGCGCGGGTACTTCGTGGCGACGCGCATCACGCCGAGGCGCCGCAGCGCCTCCGTGGCCGGATCGGGGCCCGCCTTGCTCGCGAGCACCATCGTGCAGCGCCCGTAGCCGAGGTCGAGCAGCTCGTACACCTCGCGCCTCCCCTCGCCGGGGCCGTGAGGGGCCTGCTCGAGCAGCACGTCCTTGCCGGTTATCCCGATGTCGGCAGCGCCGGACTCGACGTATGTGGGAACATCGGAGGGGCGCATCGTGATCACGCCGATGTCCTCGAACAGAAGCTTGCGATCGTTGGAGCGCAGCTCCGAGGTATCCAGGCCGAGACCGTCGAGCATGTCGACGGTCTCGTCGAACAGAGCGCCGCGGGGCACCGCGATCGTGAGGCCGTTGGTGGGACTCATCACAGCAGGGCTCCCGTGCCGCGCTCCTCGCCCATGAGGGCGATGTGCAGGCGGTCGACCCCGAGCGCGAACCCGACCGCGGGCAACGAGCGGCCGAAGCGGCCGAGCAGCTCGTCGTAGCGTCCGCCACCTCCGATCGGAGCGCCGAGCGCCGGGTCGTAGACCTCGAACACAGCACCCGTGTAGTAGCCGATGCTGCGCACCAGTCCGAGGTCGAAGATCACCCGCTCGGCGACGCTCTCCTCGAGCAGCTCGTGCACCTGGCGCATGTTCGCCGCGGCGTCCACCACCACCCCGCTCGACGCCGCCAGCACGTCCGGCCCACCGCGACGTTGGGGCACATCCAGCAGCAGATCTCGGTCTTGCGCGACCAGCCCCAGCCCGTCGAGCTCCTGCTCGAGCCCCGCGAAGTCCCGGTTGACGAGCGCGGCGAGCAGCCGTGGACGCGCCTCGTCGGGGACGCCGAGACCGGACATCAAGGAGGGAAACAGCGAGGCGTCGCCGAGACCGATCCTGTAGCCCTCGAGACCCACCGTGTCGAGTGCCGCGCACAGCACCGAGAGCGCCTCGGCGGTGCCCTGGGGGGCCGGCGCTCCGATCAGCTCGATCCCGGCCTGCAGCAGCTCGCGCGGCTGCCCGCGCTGGGGACGCACGCCGCGATAGCAGTGGGCCAGGTAGCAGAAGCGCAGGGGCGGCTCGACCGTGGGGTAGCGCGTGGCAACGACGCGCGCGATCGGAACGGTCATGTCGGAGCGCAACACGAGCGCGGCGCCGGACTCGTCGAACACGCGGTAGGCGGGCTGGGCCTCGGCCATGTCGGCACGGGCCAGCACCGATTCGTACTCGAGCGCGGGCGTGTACACCTCGCCGTAGCCGTGGCGCTCGAACACGCCGCGCAGCGCATCGGTAATGGCGCGCACCTCGCGCGTCTCGTCGGGGAGCACGTCGCGGGTGCCGCTGGGGATGGGGTGGATCATCGGCTCGGGTGGATCATCGGCTTGCCATTCGATGGATCTTCGGTTGCCATTCAAGCGGACTGCCGTGCCTTGGTGAGCTGTGGGGGGTGAACGTCATCAAAATGATGGGCCCGCGCGCGCGTACGTGCGCGCGGGGGGCTCACCAAAAGCAGTGGTCCAGCTATGCGTGTACCGGCTCTGTGGCGACTCGCTCGATGCGCGCGCCGAGCTCGCGCAGGCGCTCGTCGATGCGCTCGTAGCCGCGGTCGATCTGGCGGATGTTGCCGATCTCTGAGCGACCGTCCGCGCACAGGGCCGCCAGGAGCATCGCCATGCCGGCGCGGATGTCGGGCGACTCGACGCGCTCCCCGCGCAGGCGACGCGGTCCGGTGACGATCGCCCGGTGGGGGTCGCACATGACGATGTCGGCCCCCATCAGGATCAGCTTGTCGGCGAAGATCAGGCGGTTCTCGAACATCCACTCGTGCACGAGGATCGAGCCGTGGGCCTGGGTGGCGAGGGCAACAGCGATCGAGGTGAGGTCGGCGGGAAACGCCGGCCACGGGCCATCCTGGATCTTGCTCTTGTACTCGCCCACGTCCGCCTGCACGACGAGCGCTTGGCCGCCTGGCACGATCACGTCGTCGCCGTCGAGCGACGAGCACAGGCCGAGCCGTTCGAACACGAGTCGGATCATGCGCAGATCGCCCGGCACCGTGTCCTTGATGCGCAATTCGCCTCCGGTGACCCCGGCGAGCGCCATGAAGCTGCCGATCTCGATGTGGTCGGGCGCGACGTGGTGCTCGCAGCCGTGCAGGCGGTCGGCGCCTGTGACGGCGAGCAGGTTGGAGCCGATCCCCTGGATGTCGGCGCCCATCTTTACGAGCATGCGCGCGAGATCCTGGACGTGGGGCTCGCAGGCGGCGTTGCCGATCACGGTCGTGCCGGGCGTGAGCGCGGCCGCCATCAGGGCGTTCTCGGTGGCCATCACAGATGGCTCGTCCATGAACACGTCGGTGGGGCGCAGGCCATTGGGGGCGCTGAGCACGATCTCGCGGTCGCACTCGGTGACGGCGCCCATCGCTCGGAACGCGTCGAGGTGCGGGTCGAGGCGACGGCGGCCGATCACGTCCCCGCCGGGGGGCGGCATCACCGCCCTGCGGAAGCGCGCGAGCAGCGGACCCGCGAGCAGGAACGACGCGCGGATCATCTCGGCGAGATCCGAGTCGATCTCGACCTGGTCGACGTGGGCCGAGCAGAGCGCGAGCTCGTTGGACCCCCGCCACTGCGCGGAGACGCCGAGCGCCTCGAGGATCGCGACCATCGCGTCGACGTCGCGGATGCGCGGCACGTTGCGCACGACGATCTCATCCTCCGTGAGCAGGCAGGCGGCGAGGATGGGCAGGGCGCCGTTCTTGTTGCCGGCGGGAACCATCGTGCCGGAGAGCGGGGCGCCGCCTTCGATGACGAACTTCTCCATGAGCTGGATGCGCCGTCGAGGGGCCCTGAGCGGCTCCTGGGTGGGGCGCTTGGCTAGCGTAACAGCCATCGCCGCTCTACTTCGAGCCTGCGCCGCCAGACCCTGC
>DASUDH010000170.1:0-4365 GCA_036275675.1 Solirubrobacteraceae bacterium
GCCCCGAGAGAGACCGCTCGCTGGCACCGGCACTGACCAGCAGCTCGCCGCGCAGGACGAACACGAGCGCGTGCTCGTGGACTTGGTGCTCTTGCAGGCACTCGCCCTGGGGCAGCAGCAGCGCGATCACGCGGTTGGCGCACTCATCGGAGCGAAGGATCTGCGGATGGTGCGCCGCGACACGCAGACGGTCTAGCTCCCAGATTTGCATTCCGCCCGATTCTAAGCTCACCCAGGCTTCCAGCGATAACTGTGCGACCACGTGGGCAACGTCTGCGTCATTCTCGGCGCGACTCTCCCGGCACTCGAACTGGGTGCAACGTTGCGGCGTCGGACTGCGTGAGCGTCCGCCTGGAAACCTGGTTGGCGCTCAACGGCACCGTGATGACCGGCACGGGCGAGGTCGTCAGCAGCTCGGTTGTAACTGTCCCCAGCGCCTCGTGCAGTCGGGAGTGGTGCTTCGAGCCGATCACGATCGCACGGGCGTCGTGGCGGCGGGCGGCGTCGATCAGAGCCGCCACCGGGTCCTCGTCTGAGACCTCGGTCGTAAGGTCGACGTCCAGCAGCTCCTCATCGCCGTCAAGCATCAGCTCGTCCAGCAGTGCCCGGCCGAGGTTGTGGCGCTTGCTGGCCGTGCTGAGCGGCGCCGGTGGCGCGTGCAACGGGCGGCAGGCATACACGATCACGAGCTTCCCACCCGAGAGCAGCTCATTCGTCGCCCAGCTCGTGGCGTGGCGGGCGCTCTTGCTGCGGTCATAGCCGAGGACCATGCAGGGCCCGTCGAGCTCCCTGTCGGCGCGGCGCGGTGTCTCGGTCGGGTCCACGGGTGTCATGTGGGGGTCTTCTCGCGGTCGTGCGCGTCGAGGTATGGGGCGAGGTACTTCGTAGCGATCTTGCTCGGCGGGTCCCACGTCGGCGTGTCGGTGATCTCCGAGCTGAACCCGTGTCCGCCGGTGATGCGCGCGGTCAGGTAGAGCGGCTTGTCGCCCGTCAAGAGCATCCCGCGGATAACAGGGTGAAACGGCTCGGCGCTGACCGGAGCGCCGGCGAGCGCCGCGATCGACTCCGCGACCGCGTCAGCCTGCTGGGAGCCCACGCCGCCGTGCTTGACCGGGAACTCGGTGGCATCCCCGGCGGCGTAAACGTGCTCGACGTCGAGCACGTGCCCGTGCTGGTTGACGCGCAGGAAGCCGTGTTCGCTGAGCGGGATGCCGCGCACGCTCGGCCCGTAGAGCTCTGGCAGCGCGATCACACGGTCCACGTGCAGGCGCCGGTCGCCGGGGTTGATGACGACCTCCCCGGAGCTGGGGACTTCGGCGTAGGCGGAGCTGATCGTCTGGATTTTGGAGCGCTCCAGCAGCTCCGCGACGGCGCTGCTCGCGTTCTGGCCGAAGATCGCCAGCGGGCTGTCCTCCGGGGTGACGATCGTAACGGTGAGCTCGACGTTCGTGTCATAGGCGCGCCCGGCGGTCATCAGCGCGAGCTCATACAGCGGCAGCGGCCATGCCATTCGACCGGGTGCCACGAACGCGAGGCTCTTGAGGTAGCCCCCCTCGATGTCCTGGATGATGCCGTGCAGGATCTCATCCATGCGGCGGTCGTCGATCGTGACTGCGTGCTGGTAGCGAGGGGTGGCTCTGGCGCCGAGCGCGAGCACGAGCGCGTCATATTCGACCTCCGCGCCGGACTCGGTGTGGGCGATCTGCTTCTGGGGATCCACCCAGGCAAGCTCGTCGACCAGCAGCTCAGCGCCGGCGTCGCGCACGATCGGCGCGAGCGGGTAGCGCTTTGCCGGGCCGTAGGCGAACGGCTCGCGGACGCTCAGCGGGCGGTAGACGAACTCCTCGTTGGGAGCGATCACAGTCACGCTGGTCTGCTCGGGCGCGAGCTCGCTCAAGGCGAGTGCCGTCTCGAGCGCTGCCACACCGCCGCCGACGACGACCACGCGGCGCTTCTCTGGGTGGGAGGTGTCTGTAGTCATGGCTCTGAGGTTATGGTCGCGTGTCGGTCTTGCCAGTCGAGGAAATCCGTGGTCGCAAAAGGGATAACTACGTAGCCGGTATTTGAGCTTGAAAACGGTCGCGGCCCCCATACGAGGGCTCGTGCCACGTCGAGCGTCGAGACGACGCCATCAAGTGCCCGGGACTACTCGTCCTCCGTGTGCTCAGGTGCGTGCGTGTAGCAGGCGTGGTGGTAGCACTTGCCAGGCGGGATGCCGTCTTCCATCTCTGCCTTCGAGGTATCGAGTGCCCGGCCGTCGTGTAGTACGACCAGCGGCTCATACGCCCCGATCACATCGCCGCAGCGAGCGCAGCGCAACTTCTTATCCATTGGGTCCCCTGCATGGCAAGACGCTCTCCTTGAAAGGACTCAGAGCCGGCAAATCAGTCTCAGAGCGCCGCCCCAGGTCGCTCGACGCTCGCCCTGAGCATAGGTTTGAGAGATAGCGCGCGGTCGGGGGAAACCCCACAATCTGAGGGGACAAACTACGAGTAAGCTCAATCAGGGATAGATGACCGTAGATTCTGAAGAGTCGTGGATTCGCCGTCTGCTTGACGTCGGCCAGGCGCTGGTTACCGAGCTCGATCAGAAGGCTGTACTGGGTCAGGTTCTTCAAGCGGCGCGCGAGCTCACCGGGGCACGCTACGCGGCGCTGGGGGTCCTCGACGACCGCCGCGCCGAGCTCGAGCAGTTCCTGACCGCCGGCATCGACGAGGCGACGCGGCGCAAGATCGGCGATCTGCCGCGCGGGCGGGGCGTGCTCGGAGAGCTGATCGAACACCCCGAGCCCCTGCGCCTCGCCGACGTGGGTCGGCATCCCAGCAGCTACGGGCTCCCTGCCGGTCATCCTGTGATGCGCAGCTTCCTCGGCGTACCCGTCCTAGTCCGCGGTCAGGCGTGGGGCAACCTCTACCTGACTGAGAAGGAGGACGACGGCGAGTTCACCGATGCCGACGAGGAGGCCACGGTGATCCTCGCGCGGTGGGCTGGCGTGGCGATCGAGAACGCCAGGTTGTATGAGACCAGCGAGCGCCGCCGCCAGGAGCTCGAGAAGGCGTTTCGCGGCCTTGAGGCGACGCGCGACGTGGCGGTTGCGATTGGCGGGGAAATCGCGCTCGAGCACGTGCTCGAGCTGATCGTCAAGCGCGGGCGCGCGCTCGTGGGCGCGCGCAGCCTTTTGATCATGCTGCGCGAGGGAGAGGAGCTGGTCGTGCGGGCCAGCGCCGGGCACACCGAGAACGTGCGCGATGTGCGGCTACCGATCGCCGAGTCCACCTCCGGGCAGGTGCTCCAGCGCGGGCGGCCCGAGCGGATCACCGACGTCTCGGCACGCCTGCGGATCACACCGCAGGAGCTTGGTGTCCCAGACGCGCAGACCGCGCTGCTTGTGCCGATGCTTTACCGCCGCGACCCGCTCGGCATCCTCGCGGCGTTCGATCATGGAGCCGATCAGGCCGCATTCGGCGAGGACGACGAGCAGATGCTACGCACGTTTGCGGCGAGCGCCGCGACAGCTGTGGCGCTTGCACAGAGCGTGCAGAGCGACCGGCTGCGCAGCTCGCTCGCAGCCGCCGACACCGAGCGCCGCCGCTGGGCCAGGGAGCTCCACGATGAGACGCTGCAGGGCCTCGGCGGCCTGCAGCTGCTGCTGTCCTCTGCGCTGCTCCACAACGACCTCGACCTTGCGCACGGAGCGATGCGCGAAGCGGTGGAGCACATCGAACGGGAGATCGAGAACCTACGCTCGATCATCACCGAGTTGCGCCCGGCCGCGCTCGACGAGCTCGGCTTGAAGACGGCGCTCGAGGCCCTGCTAGACCGCCACCGCGAGCAGAACGGAACTGAGGTGGATAGTCGGCTGGAGTTGCCGGACATGGCGGACGCGGAGCTTGAGAGCACCGTGTACCGGCTGGTGCAGGAGGCTCTCACGAACGTCGCCAAGCACGCGCGGGCAGACAGCGTGCGCGTGGCGATCAGCGGGTCCGACGAGGAGGTTGCGATCGAGGTGCAGGACGACGGCTGCGGCTTCGACACCGCCACCAAGACCGCAGGGTTTGGGCTGGCCGGCATGCGCGAGCGCGTGAGCCTCGCCGGCGGCACGCTCGAGATCAGCTCTGGCGAGCAGGGCACGCTGGTACGTGTCTGCCTGCCCGTAGCCGCGTCTAATGGCGCGGTGCGCTCAGGCTCTTAGCAGGCCGCGTCTTAGCGCGTAGCGGACCAGTTCGGAGCGAGTCCTCAAGGCGAGCTTGCCGTGGATGTGCGCGCGGTGTGTCTCGATCGTGCGCGGAGAGAGGTGTAGCTTGCGGGCGATCTCGACGCTTGTGTAGCCGAGTGCGATCAGCCGCAGCACCTCGACCTCACGGA
>DASUDH010000171.1:0-11961 GCA_036275675.1 Solirubrobacteraceae bacterium
TGATCCAGTGCTCGGAGCGCGGCTTCTCGCGAAAGCCCAGCACGCGACCGTCCAGCGCGTCGAGGTCGGTGACGCCGAACTGCAGCTCGGGCCGCACGACGGTCATCGTCGCCAGGCGGCCGTGGGCGGAGTGGAAGGCGAGCAGCCGCGAGAGGTCGATGCTGGCAAGGCCGTCGGCGTAGGTCGCGCAGAAGCGACCGTCGGCGAGCTGTCGCTCGAGCAGCTTGATGCGTCCGCCCGTGGGCGTGTCGAGGCCGGTGTCGACACATTCGATGCTCGCTCCGGCGGGCCAAGGCGTGTCCCGCACGAACCGCTCGATCAGCTCGCCCCTGTGCCCGGTTGCGAGCAGGAACCGCTCGAAGCCCTGCACCGCGTAGAGCTGGATCACGTGCCACACGATCGGCAGCCCGCCGATCTCCACGAGTGGCTTGGGGATCTCCTGAGCGCCGCCTTCGGCGGCGGTGCCCTGCACGCGCAGGCGCGTGCCGCGGCCGCCGCAGAGGATCACCACGGGTGGCCGACGCTCACCCGTCATCCGGCTACGCGCTCGAGCACCTCCGCGGGCGCGTCGAAGTTGGCGTACACCTCGTCGACGTCGTCGAGCTCGTCCAGCGCCTCGATCAATTTCATCAAGCGCACCGTCTGGGACTCGTCGATCGGCACGAGGCTCGTGGGCCGGTAGGCGAGCTCGGCACTCTCGATCTCGATGCCAGCCTCTTCCAGCGCCCTGCGCACTGGCCCGAAATCGCCGAGCTGGGTGACGACCTCGAAGACGCCCTCGTCGGTGGAGATGTCCTCGGCACCCGCCTCCACGGCCACCATCAGATCGTCCTCGGAGTAGGGCGCGGCATCGATCGCGATCGTGCCCTTCTTCTCGAACAGGTACGCCACCGAACCGGGCTCGCCGAGGCTCCCACCGTACTTGGAGAAGGCGTGGCGCACGTCCGCGCCGGTGCGGTTGCGGTTATCGGTCAGCGCCTGCACCAGCACCGCCACGCCGCCGGGACCGTAGCCCTCGTAGAGCACGGTCTCGATCGCGTCGGCCTCGCCCCCCTCGCCCGTGCCTTTGGCGATCGCGCGCTCGATGTTGTCCTTCGGCATCGACGCAGCCTTGGCCTTGGCGATCGCGTTCTCGAGCGCCGCATTGCCCGCCGGGTCGCCGCCGCCGTCGCGTGCGGCGACCGTGATCGCGCGCGCGAGCTTCGTGAACTGGACCCCGCGGCGGGAGTCGACGATCGCCTTCTTGTGCTTGATGCTCGCCCACTTGGAGTGTCCCGACATAGCCGGGAGGATACTTCCGCGGACCCACGTCTAGGATGAGCGGCCCCATGGCCATTGACCCGTCCATCTTCAAGGCGTACGACATTCGCGGCGTGTACGGCGAGCAGATCGACGGCGAGACGGCCCTGCGGATCGGTCGCGCGTTCGCTCGTGTCCTGTCGAAGCTGGCCGGCAAGCCGACGACCGAGCTGCGCGTGGGCCTCGGCCGCGACATGCGCGTGACCGCGCCGGAGCTCTCGGCGCGCTATCGGGAAGGGCTGCTCATGGAGGGCGTCGACGTGCTCGACGCCGGCCAGGTGGGAACCGAGATGCTCTACTTCCTCGTCGGCTCGCGCGAGCTCGATGGCGGGCTGATGTGCACCGCTTCGCATAACCCGAAGGCCTACACCGGTGTCAAGCTCGTGCGCGAGGGCTCGATCGCGCTCTCCGGCGAGGCTGGTATCCAGGACATCCGCCGCGCGATCGAAGCGGGTCTCGACGGCGAGACGAGCGCTCCCCCGCGCGGCTCCGCGCGAGAGATCGACATCTACGAGGAGTTCCAAGCCGCCGCGCTCGCGACAATCGACGCCGGCGCGGTCCGGCCCCTGAAGGTGGTCGTGGACGGCGGCAACGGCATGGCCGGTCCGATGGCCGGTCCGCTGCTCGAGCGCCTCGGCCTGGAGCTGACCGAGACCTACTGGACCCCCGACGGCGACTTTCCCGACCACGAACCGAACCCGCTGCTGCCCGAGAATCGCAGGTTCGTCATCGAGAAGGTCCGCGAGACCGGCGCCGACCTGGGGATCGCGTGGGACGGGGACGCCGACCGCTGCTTCTTCATCGACGATGCCGGCGAGTTCGTCGACGGCGACTTCACCTGCGCGCTGCTCGCGGAGTCGCTGCTGCGCAAGCACCCGGGCTCGGCGATCCTCTACGACGTGCGCGCAAGCTGGGCGGTGCCGGACACGGTCAAGCGCAAGGGAGGCACGCCGCACATCAACCGCGTCGGCCATGCGTTCTTCAAGACGCGCATGCGCGCGGAGGGCTCGTTGTTCGGCGGCGAGGTCTCCGGCCACTACTACTTCCGCGACTTCTATTGCGCCGACTCGGGCACGATCCCGGCGCTGTTGATCCTCGAGGAGCTCTCGCGGCAGGGCAAGAGCCTCTCAGAGCTTCTGAAGCCATACCGAGATCTGTACTTCATCTCGGGTGAGATCAACTCGCGGGTCGAGGACCAGCAGGGCAAGATGCGTGAGATCGCAGAGCGCTACGCAGACGCTCGCCAGGATTGGCTGGACGGGGTGTCGATCTCATACGAGGACTGGCACTTCAACGTGCGCCCGTCGAACACCGAGCCACTGCTGCGCCTGTGCCTTGAGTCGCTGCGCTCGCGCGAGCACATGGTGAGCATGCGCGACGAGGTGCTCGCGCTGATCCGTTCGTGATTCGCATCGGCCTGCCCCACGCGCACGTGCGGGTACCCCCCTTTTCGGTGACTCCCGAGCCGCTTGCTCGGGTGTGGTCGTGAGCCAGAGCGCCCAGCCCAACGCGCGCGCGCAGGGCGTGCACCGCCTGGCGATCCCCACCCCATTCGCGGTGGGGCGCGTCAACTGCTATCTCGTCGAGGACGATCCGCTGACGCTGCTCGACGCCGGGCCGAACTCGGCCACCTCGCTGACGGCGCTGGAGGCGGGGTTGGCCGAGCACAGACGCCGTGTGGAGGACCTGGAGCGGATCGTGGTCACCCACCAGCACATCGATCACATCGGCCTCGTCGAAATCCTCGCCAGGCGCTCGGGCGCGGAGATCTGCGCGCTCGAGCAGCTCGCGCCCTGGCTGGCCGACTACAAGCGCGAGATGGAGGAGAACGACGGTTTCTCGGCGGAGATCATGTTGCGCAACGGGATCCCTCAGGACGTGGTCTTCGCGCTGAGGGCCGTGTCGGCGGGCTTCCGGGCGTGGGGTGCCGCGGCGCGGGTGACCCGCACGCTGCGCGACGGCGAGCTGCTCGCGTTCGCGGGGCGTGGTTGGCGGGTGCTGCACCGACCCGGCCACTCACCCTCGGACACCGTCTTTCACGACGAGCGCTCGGGCGAGCTGTTCGCGGGCGATCATCTGATCAAGCACATCTCCTCCAACCCGCTGATCTCGAGGGCGCTTCCGGCCGAGCGCGCGGCACACGCGGGCTCCTCGGGCGAGCGACCACGGGCCCTGATGACCTACCTCGCCTCGTTGCGCCTGACCCGTGAGATGGAGGTCGGAGTTGTATTCGCTGGCCACGGCGAGCCGATCGAAGACCACCGTGCCTTGATCGACGAACGCTTCCGCATGCACGAACGCCGCGCCGACAAGTTGTGCCGTCTGATCTCTGAGCGCCCCCGCAATGCCTACGAGCTCGCCCAGGAGATGTGGGGCAATGTGGCCGTCACCCAGGCATTCCTCACGCTCTCGGAGGTGCTCGGTCACGTCGATCTGCTGATCGACGATGGTCGCGTCGTGGAGCGGGAGGACGACGGCGTCGTGCGCTTCGAGATCGCCTGAGCCGGCGGTCGAGGGTCTCGGAATGGCGCGGTCACGGGCGGTCATCTCGTGTTCGCTGGACCGTCGCTCAGCCGACGTCGCCCCTCCGATCGCTCTCGATCTCGGCGAGATGTTCCACGTTTTCCAGGTCTTCGCGCTCGGCGCTCGGATCGGCCGAGAACCACGCGTCGAGGATCTCGCTCAACTCGGCTTCCGAGGTGGAGCGCAGGCTGAGCGCCAGCACGTTCGCGTCGTTCCAGCGCCGTGCGCCGCGTGCGGTGGCCGCATCGCCGCAGAGCGCGGCGCGTACGCCTCGGACCTTGTTCGCGGCGATCGAGGCGCCGGTGCCCGTCCAGCAGCACACGATCGCCTGCTCGGCGCTCCCGTTCGCCACCTCGCGCGCGGCCGCCTCCGAGGCCCAGGCCCAGTCCTCGCGCTCACCGCCGGCGAGCGCGCCGTGCGGTACGGGCTCGTGGTCGCGCTCTTGTAGCGCCGCGACGAGCACCGACGCCACTCCCACTCGTTCATCCGCGCTCACGGCGATGCGCACCGCTGGAGTTTGACCGATCCACCAGCGTGCAGGATGCGTCGGTTGCCTCAAAGGGGGGTCCGCGACTTGCTGAAAACGTTAGAGTATAATAAACTCCATGACTCTTACTCATGGTGGCACGTTGCACGGCGAGCGTCACATGAGGACCATCGCGAAGCACATGGAGAAACGCCCCGGGCGGTGAGTGTCGTGGAGAGCGCCACCTCGAATCCGCACCTGAACGTGTTCGAGCCCTACCGCGAGCTCTCGCGCGGTCACGAGGACCAGCTCACGCGTGCCGCAATGATCGTCCTGCGACTCGTGCCGCTCGCCCGCGAGACGCTGCTGCAGGCGATCGGCGAGCCCTCCCAGAGCCAGTTGCCGGACTGCGTCGTGGACATGCAGGCCACCAACATCGTCGATCCATCCGAGGAAAACCTGGCAGCGGGCCAGGTCGAGCGTGGGCGCCTCGTGAGTGTCTTCCTGACCCCGGACATCGAGCCGCTGGACATCGCCGAGGAGATCACCGACATCGACAGTGGACAGCGCTTCGACGGTGTCCTGCGCTTCGATCCCGATCTCGTGGTCGTGCTCGAGAGCAAGGTGTGCCGCCGCTGGGCCCGGCGCAACGGACACCGGGTGGCCGAGCTCAACCTCGGCGGCACGCGCTTCGCGCAGCGGCGTACCGCGGTACTGCGCTGGCACGACCTGCTCGAGTCGTGGTGGCGGCTCGTCGAGCTCGGCGTGCTCGGTCCCGCCGAGCAGGCGATCGTCGGAGACGTGCTCTCATACGCCCACCAGGACTTCGGCCACCTGCTCCCATTTGGGACCCTGCGCAGGGTGGGGACCGACCCCGTGCGCCGCAAGTGGCGACTGCGCTCGCTCTTGCGCGAAGCGACTGGGATCGTCCCCGAGCGCGCCGGTCTCGTCCACGTGCGTCTCGATCTCGCGCTCGGTGTGAGCTCGCTGCAGCGCGCGGCGCTCGACATCGAGGACGAGCGCCTGACGCTCCACCTTTGGCCCGGCGAGCTCAAGCGCCAGGCCGAGCACCTGTATGCAGGCGGGCACGCCGACAGCCTGTGCGAGCTGCTCGACGGGAACGAGGGCGCGTGGGAGGTGAAGCCGCAGCCGCTGCTCGGCTTCCGCAACGCACCCGTGCGCACGCGCGTCTACCTCACGTGCCGGCTCGACATCGCCGAGTATGCGCGGCGCTGGCAGGGCGAGGACTGGAAGCGGGTCGGCGCCCACCATCGCAATCACATCCTCCCCGACCTGTGGCCGTGGCTGCTTCAGCGCGGCTATGCCTCAGAGTGCGACCGCGCGCGACTCGACCCGTTCTTGCACGCGCTCGGGCGTCGCTTCGCGCACCTGCGTCCCACGATCCACGTGTCCCGCTCGTGGGAGTGGGGCGAGGCGGAAAGGCTCGACGACGAAGGCGCGCTCCCAGGCGATATCCACGATGCGCTCGACCGCGTGCTCGGACTGC
Organism: Solirubrobacteraceae bacterium; assembly: GCA_036275675.1. Classification (GTDB taxonomy): domain Bacteria; phylum Actinomycetota; class Thermoleophilia; order Solirubrobacterales; family Solirubrobacteraceae; genus Palsa-744. The sequence goes on from DASUDH010000171.1 coordinate 5,796, forward strand.
TGGACGAGCCACAGCTCGCTCCCATCGCCGCTCAGCCGACCCTCACGGAGCCGGCTGCCGATCAACCGGTCCCGACTACGTCGCGCCCGCTGCTCGCGGCGACGTCCGCCAAGAACAGCAGGTGAACGCGGTCGTCGGCGCCGAGCTCTGTGTGGAACGCCACCGCCAGCAGCCGGCCCTGGCGCGCGGCGACCGCGTGGCCGTCGACCTCGGCGAGGATCTCCACATCTGAGCCGTGCTCGACGATCCAAGGGGCGCGGATGAACACGCCGCGCAACGGTCCCCCCTCCAACCCCTTCATGTCGAGGTCAGCCTCGAAGCTGCGCACCTGGCGACCGAACGCGTTGCGCTCAGAGCGTATGTCCATGATGTCGAGGTGGTTGCGGTCGAGCATGATCAGACCGGCGCACGAGCCGAGCATCGGCACGCCGCGGCTCGCGAGTCTGCGCAACGGCTCGGCGAGCCCCTCGCGCTCCACGCCGAGCGTCATCGTGGTCGACTCGCCGCCCGGTATCACCAGGCCGTCCAGACCGTCGAGGTCCCCGGGAACCCGCACCTCGCGCACCGCTGCTCCGAGCCGTCGCAGGACGCTCCCGTGCGCCTCGAAGTCGCCTTGAAGTGCCAGCACTCCGATCAGCGGCGCCACTTTAGAATGACAGGACGGTCGAGGGCCGAGCGGGGCAAGGACGTACCCCTTCGGGGCATACCCTGAAGGGCACAGGCAGGCAGGTCACTGGCGTGCTCGGCACGCGAGTGACCGAGGACGCCACCGATCGACGTTCGACGGGATCGCCGATCGGCCAGCAAAGTGCCATCGGCCGTCCTGCTACCAGCCGCGCTGTGCGAGCAGATGCTCGTCGGCGAGCTTCGAGCTCTCCAGGCTCGCCATCGCCGGGCCCAGCCCGCGCGACGCGCTCGCGACGCGCTCGGGGTGCTGCCAGTGCGTCGTGGCCTCCACGATCGCGCGCGCGCGCACGGGGGGGTCATCCGACTTGAAGATGCCCGACCCCACGAACACGCCTTCCGCTCCGAGCGCCATCATCAACGCGGCATCGGCAGGCGTCGCGATCCCGCCCGCGCAGAACAGCACGACCGGCAGGCGCCCGGCGAGCGCGACCTGGCGCACCAGGTCGAGCGGCGCCGCGAGCTCCTTCGCGGCGCTCGCCAGCTCGCCCTCCTGGAGAGTGGCCAGTCGGCGGATCTCGCCGGTGATGCCGCGCATGTGGCGTACCGCCTCGACGATGTCGCCGGTGCCGGCCTCGCCCTTGGAGCGGATCATCGCAGCGCCCTCTCCGATCCGGCGCAGCGCCTCGCCGAGGTTGGTGGCGCCGCACACGAACGGCACCTTGAACGCCCACTTGTCGATGTGGTTGCTCTCGTCCGCCGGCGTCAGGACCTCGGACTCGTCGACGTAGTCGACCTCGAGCGCCTCCAACACCTGCGCCTCGACGAAATGGCCGATGCGCGCCTTGGCCATCACGGGGATGCTCACCGCCTCCTGGATCTGAGAGATCATCTCCGGGTCGGACATGCGCGCCACTCCCCCGTCGCGGCGGATGTCCGCGGGCACGCGCTCGAGCGCCATCACCGCGGCGGCCCCGGCATCCTCGGCGACCTTCGCCTGCTCGGGGGTCACCACGTCCATGATGACCCCGCCCTTGAGCATCTCGGCGAGGCCGCTCTTGACCGTGAATGTCGCCTCGTCGCGCATCTGCTCGGCAGTTTATCCCGCTCGTGCGGGCTACTTCAGGCGGAACGCCTTGATGCGGTCGTCGTACTGGGCGCTGTCCTTGGCGTACACGCCGTAGGCCAGTGCCTGGATGAGGCTCAGGAGCGCCGTGTGCGAGCGCACGTAGGCGGGGCTGTTCGACGAGTAGTAGAGCTTGATCTGTGCGAGCTTCGCGACCTCGGACAGCGTGGCGTCGGTGATCGCCGCGGTGCGCGCCTTGCGGTGGCGGGCGAGCTTCATCGCGCGCACGACGAGCGGATGGGGACGACCCGCCGACAGGCCGATCACGAGCGTCTCCTGGTCGATTCGCCCCAGGCGGCTGAGCGCCTCCTGCGACGGGCTCGCGACGACATCGACACGCAGGTCGAGCAGCATCAGCAGGTGACGCAGGTAGCTCGCGAAGAAAGCCATCTGGTCGGTGCCCGCGACCAGCACCTTCCCGGCGCCCACGATCGCCTCCGTCAGCGCCTCGACGGCGGGCCGCGACACCTTGCGCGCGGTCTCCTCAACGTTCAGGTGGTCGGCCGCCAGCGCGGCCTCGAACTCGTTCTGGTCGAGCGAGAACAGCGGGGCCGAGCTCTCGCTGGAGCCGCCAGATCGCGGCCGCGCATGAACGCGCCGATACTCTTCGCGCGCGGCTGCCTGCAACTCGGGAAAGCCCTCGAAGCCGAGCGCCTGTGAGAAGCGAACGACGGTCGAGCTCGACGTGTTGGCGCGGCGCGCGAGCTCCTCCGCCGTCTGAAAGGCGGCCTCGTCGAGATGGTCGACTATGTACTGCGCCACGTCCTTCTGCGAGCGCGAGCACTCCTCGAAGCGCGTCTGGATGTACAGCGACAGGCTCTGGTGCTCGCCGACCCCGCTTGCGGACGGCTTCTCGGGTGGAGTCGCGAGTCGTTTCATCGGCGCACTTGTTCGACGAGCAAGCCCCACACTCCTCCACGAGCTCATCGGTTTCGGCGGCGACCTGGTCGCGCGGACGCCCGACGCGGCGAGGACAAGCGCACGCTACGACGGTGTCAGCGCCCCTCAGCCTCCGCCGTCGCGGCGGCCGTCGCCAGCGCCGAAGCGGTCCGCGAGCTCCACGAAGTAGTCGAGCGCGTGTGGGTTGGCGAGCGACTCGATGCTCGCCGCCTCCCGGGCAGCGGTCCCCATCAGGATCCGCTTGACGGGCACCTCAAGCGCCTTGCCCGAGAGCGTACGCGGCACCTCGGCGATCTGCAGGATCTCGTTCGGGACGTGACGCGGCGAGCAGTCCTCCCTGATCCGCCGCTTGATCCGGCCTTCGAGCTCCCCGTCCAGCGAGACGCCCTCGCGCAACACCACGAACAGGATCATCCACAGCTCGCCCCCGGCATCCCGGGCACCGCCGCCGAAGGGAGTGGTCGGGATGTCCACGACGAGCGCGTCGACCACCTCGTCGATGGCGGCGGTCGCACGGTAGATCTCGCTCGTGCCCATCCGCACGCCCTGACGGTTGATCGTCGAGTCCGAGCGACCGTAGATCACGGCTCCGCCGTGCGGCGTGATGCGAACCCAGTCGCCGTGGCGCCAGATGCCCGGATACATGTCGAAGTAGCTTTCGCGATAGCGCTCGCCAACCCGATCGTCCCGACCCGATCCGTCGGGGCCCGATCCCTTGTGACCCAGTCGCTCCGATCGTGTGCCCGTGCCCTGTTCCTCATCGCCCCACAGGAACAACGGCATCGAAGGCAGCGGCTCGGTCAGAACGAGCTCACCGAGCTCATCCTGCAACGAGCGGCCCTGCTCGTCCCACGACTCCACCGCGCAGCCGAGCGCGCGACATTGCAGCTCGCCCTCGTACACCGGCAGCAGCGGACAGCCGCCGAGGAACGCGGTGCACACGTCGGTCCCCCCGCTCGTGGAAAACAGCCAGAGGTCGCGCCCCGCGTGCTTGTACACCCAGTGAAAGCCCTCGGGTGGCAGCGGCGAGCCCGTCGAGCCGATACTGCGCAGAGCGCTCAGATCGAAGTCCCGGGCCGGCTCGATACCGGCCTTCTCGCAGCTCGCAAGGAAACCGGCGCTGACTCCCATGCAGGTGAGGCGGGATCGCTCCGCGAGCTTCCACAGAGCGCCCATGTCCGGGTGGCCCGGACTCCCGTCATACAGCACGATCGCCGCTTCGCTGAACATGCAACCGATGAGGAAGTTCCACATCATCCAGCCTGTGGTCGTAAACCAGAACATGCGGTCACCCTTGCGCAGGTCGAGGTGCAGCAAGCTCTTCTTCAGCTGCTCGACCAGGATGCCGCCGTGACCGTGCACGATCGCCTTCGGCAGGCCCGTGGTGCCCGAGGAGTAGAGCACCCACAACGGATGGTCGAACGGGACCTGCTCGAAGCGCGGCTCCGAGCCCTCGCCACGCTCGGTGAGCTCACGCCACGTCAGACCTCCGGGCAGCCAGCCGGCATCCGCTGCGCTGTCCAGATACGGGAGCAGGACGGTGTGCTGCACCGACGGCAAACCCGCCGAGATCGTCGCGAGTGCCGCACTGCGATCGAAGTCGCTGCCCCCGTGGCGGTAGCCGTCGACGGCGAACAGCACCCTCGGCTCGATCTGGGCGAAGCGGTCGACCACGCTGCGCGCGCCGAACTCGGGCGCTGCGCACGACCAGATCGCCCCGATGCTCGCGCAAGCAAGGAACGCCACCAGGGTCTCCGGGATGTTCGGCATGTAGGCGGCGACGCAGTCGCCGCGCCGCACGCCGAGCGAGCGCAGTCCCTCGGCCACGGCCGCCACCTGCTCGGACAGCTCGCCCCACGTGAGCTCCTCGAGCGGGCGCAGCTCAGAGGCGTGCAGCACGGCCGGCTCATTCGCTTCGCGGTCGCGCAGCAGCATGTTCTCGGCATAGTTGAGCCGTGCGCCCTCGAACCAGCGAGCACCCGGCATCCGCCTCGAGGCCAGCACCTGCTCATACGGCGCCGAGGCACGCACGCCGCAGTGCTCCCAGATGTCCGCCCAGAACTCCTCGAGCTCCGAGACGGACCACTCCCACAGCTCCGCGTAGTCGGCGAACCCGCGTCCGTGGCGCCTGCCTGCCCACTCCATGAAGGCAGTCATCCTCGCGCTGGCCACCTGCTCGACGGAGGGCATCCACAGCGGGGCTTGATCGTGCCTTGTGGCCATCGTGCATCCTTTCTAGCGACTCTTCGCACAGAGGCGCCCGTGCCCCACGTGCCGCCGGCTTCCGCGGTGGGGTCCGGTGGACCCGAGCGCTCCGGCGGCTGACCCAAGTCATACACGCTCCTACACGCCCAGCACAAGAGTGCACGATTGCGCCCGCGAACAGTGCGCTGCCCTATTCTGCCCGCCCGTGGGTATCGAGACCTTGCGCGACGAGTTCCCCGTCCTCGAGCGAGTGGCGTATCTGAACGCCGGCACGGACGGGCCGCTGCCGGCGGCCGCCGCGCAGGCCGGCGCGCAAGAGCTGCTCGGCCAGGCGCGGCGCGGGCGCGGGCGCGAGCACTTCGAGCGTAGGATGGAGCTGAGCGCTGAGCTGCGCGAGTCCTACGCCCGCGCGCTCGGCTGTGAGCCGAGCGAGGTGGCGCTCACGACCTGCACGAGCGAGGGGCTGTCGATCGTCATCGAGGGCCTCGGCCTCCGCGATGGCGAGGAGATCCTCACGAGCGACGAGGAGCACCCCGGATTGCTCGGCGCGCTCGCGGCGGCCCGCGAGCTCTACGGAGCGGTCGTGCGCACGGCGCCCCTGCCGGACGTGGTTGAGGCGATCGGGCCGGGCACGCGGCTGGTAGCGTGCTCGCACGTCGGTTGGACGAGTGGCCTCTTCGCGCCCGCCGCCCTCGCCGACGTGGGCATTCCCGTGGTGCTCGACGGCGCCCAGGGGGTGGGCGCGGTGCCGGTGGACGTGCGCTCGCTCGGCTGCGACGCATACGCAGGCGCCGGCCAGAAGTGGTTGTGCGGACCCGACGGGACAGGGATGCTGTACGTGGCGCCCTCGCTGCGCGAGCGCCTGGGCGTGAAGCGGCGCGGCTACGGCAACCTGCTCGACCCCGACGCGGGTATCGACGCCCGGCTTCACGAGGACGGGCGGCGCTTCGACACGCTCGCGCTCAGCGCCGAGGCGCTCGCGACGGCGCTCGCCGCCATCCAGGTGCTCGAGCACGCCGGCTGGCAGGCCGTGCACCGGCGGGCCGTCTCGCTGGCGGGGCGACTCGCCGAGCGGCTCGACTCGATCGGACGCCGGACGGCCCCACGCGGGCAGAGCACGCTCGTGTCGTTCACGAGCGCCGATCCGCCGCTGGAGCGGGCGCGGCTAGCCGAGCTGGGCATCGTCCTGCGCGACGTCCCGGGTCGACCGTGGCTGCGAGCCTCCGTCGGAGCGTGGAACAGCGAGCAGGATCTCGACAGGCTGCTCGAAGCGCTCGCATGATGAGCGGTTTCGCCGTCTGGGTGCGCGTG
>DASUDH010000172.1:0-11098 GCA_036275675.1 Solirubrobacteraceae bacterium
GAGCACCACCGTGCGCGGCTCGCGCACGAGGGCCCCCGCCAGCCACTGCTGCATCTCCTGGCGCGTGATCGCGTCGAGCGCCCCGAACGGCTCGTCCAGGCACAACAGCGGCTTGCCGGAGAGCAGCGTGCGCAGAAACGCCACGCGCTGGCGCATCCCGCCGGACAGCTCGTGCGTGCGCGCTCTCTCGAAGCCACCGAGACCGAGCTCGGCGAACAGGGTCGCCGCGCCCGCGCGTGCTTCCGTGCGCGAGCGGCCCGCTATGCGCAACGCCAGGGCGGCGTTGTCGAGCGCGCTCAGCCACGGCAGCAGCAGGTCGCGCTGGGGCATCAGCACGGCCGGCTCGCACTCGATCGTGCCCGCGTCGGGTTGTTGCAACCCGCAGATCAGCTCGAGCAGGGTGGTCTTGCCGCAACCGCTCGGCCCCACCACGGCGAGCACGCTCCCGCGTGGCGCTTGCAGCGAAACCCCGGCGAGTGCCATCACCTCCTCGCCACGCAGGTCCCTGTAGGCGCGGTCGACCCCTTTGAGGTTGACGCCATCGCCTGCGCCGCTCGCCTCCCGGGTTCGGCCCTCGCGAAACTTCAGTTGGGTCGGCACTTCGCTCCCTCCGCGGGCATTACCCCACAGGTTCGAAGGGTCGGCGCCGGGTGTCCTGGTCGTGCGCCATCTCAGCCGGCTTGCCCGCCAGCACCCCTGGTTGTTCTGCTCGCGTTGATGCTAGCGCGCGCCGTCCGTGATGGTTGACCACCGTCCGTGAGGCGCCCTCGGTGCATGAGCATGGCATTCGAAGAGAAATATGTTTTATTTGGGAATGCTCTTGTGTATGGTTTCAGGCTGACGCGCACGCGACGCGGGAGACGATCTTGCTCAGGTATGGAGTTCTGGGGTTGCTGATAGAGCGGCGGGGCTACGGCTACGAACTCGTCCAGCGCCTGTCCGATAGGCTCGGCGCCGCCTGGCGTCTGAATCCGAGCACCGTGTACGGCGCGCTCGACCAGCTCGAGGACGCCGAGCTCATAGCGGCTGCGGCTGCGGCTGCGGCGGGAGCGAGGCTCGGGCCGGAGGCTGATCGTCAGTCGCGACGCGCCGGGCGGGTCGTCTACGAGGCAACCGACAGCGGAATCAGCGAGTTCCGGGCCTGGCTCGCTCGTCCGAGCGCGCGAGTCAGGCCGATTCGCTCTGAGATTCAGCTGAAGGTCGCACTGGCGGGCCCCGACAACGTGCCCCCACTGCTGGCGTCGATCGCTCAGGAAGAGTGGACGATCGTGCAACGCCTACATGATGAGTGCCAGGCAGCCGGCCAAGTGCGGGGCGAACAGCTGGAGGCCGCTCGAGCGACCGCCGGCCAAGCCCGCGCAAATGAGCTGAAGCTGTCGCCCGCATGGCCCTCTGCGGCGACGGCGCTCGTGAACGCCGCCGCCGCGACACACCTGCAGGCGGAGCTGGCGTGGATCGGGGTCGTGCGTGAAACACTGCAGAGGATGAGCGCCGAACAGATCAACGCCGCCGGCAACGTGGGGCTGCCGGGCGCCGCGACTCTCCAGTAGGTCGCCGTGTCGCGGCTGCCGAGTCAGCTTCCGGGCGGCCGCCACGGGCTGCCACGCAGCTTCGTGGTGCGAAACCAGCGCGAGCGCATCCTTGCCGCGGTCGCCGACACCGTCGCGGAAAGGGGGTATGCCGCGATGACCGTCGAGGACGTGGTGCGGCTTTCCGGCGTCTCGCGGCGCACGTTCTACGACCAGTTCGCCGACAAGCGGGCGGCGTTCTTCGCCGCCTACGACGCCGCCACCGAACAGACCATGGTCGCCACCGCGGAAGCTTTCCTCTCATCGACCTACTGGCCCGAGCAGGTGCGCCTCGGCCTGCAGGCGTTCCTTGGCTTCCTGGCCAACGACTTCGCGATCACGCGCATGGGATTCATGGAGATCCCCTTGGCGGGACCAGAGGGGGAGGCGCGCCACCTCGCGGGGCGCACAGGCTTCGAGGTGTTCCTTGCGCCAGGGGAGGCCATGGCCGCGCACCCGATCCCGCCGATGGTCCCGAAGGTCGTCGGGGGAGGCATCTTCGAACTGGCGTATGCCCATGTCGTGCGGGGCCGCACCGATGAGCTTCCGGGGCTGCTGCCCACCTGCGTGTACCACTGCCTAGCTCCTTATGTCGGCCTGGAGATGGCGGCCCGCGAGGCCGAGCTCGCCAAGCGGAGCCTTGGCTCGTGAGCGCGCCAACGACGGCGGGCGCATGGAAGGAGGTGCAGGAGGAGGCACCTCCAGCGGTGGTGGCCGCGGATCCGATCCTGGGCCATCTGCCGTGCGGTCGCCACGGGCTGCCTCCGGAGTTCGTGCAAGCCCACCAGCGCGAGCGGCTGTTGCATGCGATCTCCTGTGCGTGCGTCGCGCGTGGGTACCCGTCGACCACGATCACCGACATCGTGAGCGAGGCAGGGGTCTCGAGGAGGGTCTTCTACAGCCACTTCACCAGCAAGGAAGAGTGCTTCCTGGAGGCCTACCGGATGCTGGTCCGATCCATGGAAGGCAAGCTCACAAGTGCCTGTGCCGCGGCGGGACCGGCGTGGCCCGAACGCCTTGCCGCGGCGCTACGGGAGCTGCTCGACGAGCTGGCTCGTCACCCATCGATCGCGCGGACGCTGTTCGTCGACGTGCTCTCGGCGGGCCCTCAGGCCCTCGCTTCTCGCCAGGAGACGTTGCGTCGTCATGTGCGTCACCTTCGGCTTCCCGCCGGGGCGCCCCCCGAGCTGGGGGAGGCGGTTGCCGGAGGGATCGTCGAGATGATCTACCACACGGTCCTCGGAGATCGTGCGCAGGAGCTGCCGGGCATGTACGAGGAACTGCTCTACTGCCTGCTCCTCCCGCTCCTGGGCCACGACGGGGCGACCGCGGTCTGCGGTCGGGTGAGCGCCTTCACGAAATCCTCCAGTTGCGCGGTCGTCCAGCACTCGAATGCCGTGCACCACCGCTCGTAGGCGGCGATCACCGAGTCGCCGTAGTTCCAGTACAGGCGCGGCTCGGGGTTTAGCCAGAACGTGCGACCCGCGCGTACCGCTATCTGCCCGAACAGGTCCGCTCGCGGCTCGCGGCCGTTCGTGCGGGCGTCGCCGAGAACGATCACCGTGGCGCGCGGGTGGAGGTCGTCCTCGACGAGCTGCAGGAGCTCCGACCACACGCGCCCGTAGTCGGTGTAGCCGGAGATGTCGGCCACGCCCGCGTCGCTCGAGATGCGTTCTGAGATCGCTTTGAAGTCGCGCTCGTGCTCGAACACGTCGGTGACCTCCGATATGCGCTCGATGAAGACGAACGAGCGCATCTTGCGAAACGAGTCGTGCAGAGCGTGGAGCACTGACAGGAAGAACACCGACGCAGAGGTCACACTGGTCGAGACATCACACAGAACGTAGATCTCAGGGCGGCGGGGACGCCGCGGGCGGTAGCGCAATTCGACCGGTACGCCCCCTGTCTGCAGCGAGGCGCGCATCGTGCGGCGCACGTCGACGTGGGCATGGCGGCGGTGTCCGCGCGCCTGCTTTCCCTGCGTGGCCAGGCGCCTGCGCAGCTGCGCCACCACACGGTGGACGGCGGCGAGGTCCTGGAGCGGGCCGGAGGGCAGGGCGCGATCGAGCTCGCCGAGCGGACGCGCGGGCGGGAGGCGTCCGCTGCGCCACACCTGCGAGCGCTCCAGCTCGCGGCGCATGAGCGCCTCGAAGCGACGCAACGCATCGCGCGGCACCCCGTCACGGCGCGGATCGCCGGCCGGCAGCTCGGGCTGTGGCTCGGCGCGCAGACCGAGCGCGCGGCGGATGCGCTGCACGTCGACGCCGATCACGCCCGAGCCCTGCTCGCTCTGGCCGAAGGCGGTGATCGCCATGCGCGCCAGGTCGCGCATCGCACCCTCGGCGCCGTCGCGGAGCGCGGCCGCTATCTGACGGCGCAGGGCGTCGAGGCTCTCCTGCGACAGCTCCCCGAGCGCGCCGCCACCGCGCTCGTCGATTCCCTCGCGCATCGAGGCGATCTCCACGGCGCGGAAGAAGAAGCGGTCGAACACCAGCTCGAAGACGCGCCGGTCCTCCTGGCTCTTGGCGAGCGTCGCCGCGAGCGCCTCGCGGAAGTCGCCCTGTGAGGTCCACGGTATCTCGCGCAGCACGGCGAATGCGTCGAGCAGCTCTGAGGTGCCCACCGCAACACCCTCCGTGCGCAGCTCCTCTCCGAGCCTCAGGAGTTGAGCCGCCATGCCTTCCGGCATGGCGGCGTTTGGGGAGGTGGTGGAGGCAGCCGCCAGGCCCACCGGCGGCGTGTGGTCGACCTCCGGCGGAGTGGGGTTTGTCTCCGGCGGCGTAGGGTCTGCCTCCGGCGGCGTGGTGTGTGCCTCTGGCGGAGTGGGGTCAGGCGATGACGGGGGGTCAGGCAGGCTGGGCATCCTCACCTTCGGTGCCTAGCCCAACCTAGACGCAACCCCTTGGGTTGCATCCCTTTCCGATAGCTTGAGGCCGACGCGCTCGGCCACGATGTCCATGTCGGTGCGGTGCTTGACGATCACCGACATCGTCTCGGCGAACGTGTCCGCGTCGATGTCCTTCGCTCCCAGCAGCAGGAGCGCCCTGGCCCAGTCGATCGACTCGGCGATCGACGGCGGCTTCTTGAGGTCGAGGTCGCGCACCATGCCGACGATCTCCACCAGCCGCCGCGCCACCGCCTTCGACAAATCGGGGGCGTGCAGGCGCACGATCTCGAGCTCGTGCTCGAGCGTGGGATAGTCGAGCCACAGGTACAGGCAGCGGCGCTTGAGCGCCTCGGTGAGCTCGCGCGAGTTGTTGGAGGTGAGCAGCACCACCGGGTGGGTCGTTGAGGTGACCTTGCCGAGCTCGGGGATCGATATCTGGAAGTCGGAGAGCACCTCGAGCAGCATCGCCTCGAACTCCTGGTCGGTCTTGTCGATCTCGTCGATCAGCAGCACGACCGGAAGCTCTGAGGCGATCGCGCTCATCAGCGGTCGCGCGAGCAGGAACTCCTCACCGAAGATGTCCTGCTGGACGGCGTCCCAGCCGGTGTCCGAAGCCTCCGCCTGGATGCGCAAGAGCTGCTTGCGGTAGTTCCACTCATACAGGGCCTTCGCCTCGTCAAGCCCCTCGTAGCACTGCAACCGGATCAGCTCGCGGTCGAGATAGCGTGCGAGCGCCTTGGCCAGCTCGGTCTTGCCGACGCCGGCCGGTCCCTCCACGAGCACGGGCTTGCCGAGCTTCGTGGCGAGGAACGCCACGAGCGCGGTGGAGTCGCTCGGCAGGTAGCCGACCGCGCGCAGACCCTCGGCGACTTCAGCCGAGGAGACGGGTCCCTCAGGGGTCATGGTCGGGGGAATGATAGGGCCCGTCAGTGCCCGTCCCGCTCCGGCGGCGGGTCCTCGAAGGAGAGCTGGTCCGACGGCGCCGGGGGGTAGCGGGGGCGAGCGCGCGCCGCCACGGGGGGCGAGCGCTCGGCGCGGGGCGGAGCGGGAGCCACAACCGTGACGTCCTCCTCGACGGGCGCCTGTCGCCTGCCACGCCCGCGCACGAGCGGCGGCTCGGGGGCGCTCGCGGCGCGCATGCGCTGGCCGGCGTAAGCGACCATGCAGGCGGCGGCCAGGGCGAAGAAGATGCCCCACTTCACGCCGACGGTGGCGGTGACGCGCTGCGTGCCGCTCAAGCTGGGCTTGTCGAGCAGGCGATAGAAGATCAGCAGCGCCGCCCAACCCCCGGCGATCGTTACGATCGCGCCGTCGCTGCCGGGCATGTGAAACGCGCGGTTCTCCGCGCGCGCGAACAGCAGCGCCAGCACCCCGACGCTCACGAGCAGCACGGCGGCCTCCACGAATGACATCGCGCCGATTCCGCTGAGGCTCGTCTGTGTGGCCCTGGCCGCGTTGCCGACTACGACCGTGACGGTCTTGCTGTACCACGGCAACAGCATCGTCAGCACGAGCACGAGCGCCGCGACGGCCGCGAGGCGCTGCTCGGGCTCGAGGACACCCCAGGCGCGTGCCAAGCGCGTCATACCCGGGTGGCGGCGGCTGCTCCCAAACGCTTGAGCAGTAGCTTCGAGTCCCGATCGGAGACCGTGCGCAGCTGGCCTTGGAAGGCGAGCTTCCAGTGCTCGGCTGGCCACTTGCGAACGTGCTCGAGCTTGCTGGCGAGCGTCTGCGCCGGAACCCAGCCGGCTTCGTCGAGCACAATCTCCGGCTCGGTTGGGAAGCGCCACGGGTAGGCGTCCGCTTTGCCGGGCTTCCCGGGCCAGATCTTCGCGCGCTCCTCGTACATCTCGCCGGTCACGAGGATGCTGCCGGCGAACGCCATCGCCTTCGTCAGGTACAGCACGATCCGGTCCCCCGGCTCGATCTGGAGCGCCCGCGGGCGGTTGCGCTCCTTGATCCCGATCACGGAGAAGCCGTGCTCACGCGTGACAACGTGATTCTCCGGCGAAGCCGTGAGGATCCAGGTGCGAGAGTCGTCGCCCGACACGAGTTGATTGTATGCAGGCGGTCGGCAGGCCCTCTATAGAAGTGTGGTATCACGTGTGATACACTAGGTCGGTGGCCGAGGTAAGCATCCGGGAGCTGCGCAACCACGGCGGTGACGTGGTGGATCGTGCCGCGCGCGGCGAGGAGATCACGATCACGCGCGCGGGGAGGGCGGTCGCGAAGTTGCGTGCGTTGTCGGATGCGCCGCTCTCGGCGGAGACGCTACTGGCTCGCCGGCGCGGGCTTCCGGCTGTAGACCCGGCAGCGCTGCGCCGCGACATCGGCGCTGTCATGGACGCGACCCTGTGAGCGTCCCTCGACGTTCGAAACGCGGGGTCCTCGATACATCCACCGTGATCCTGCTCACGAGGATCGAGGATGCCTCGGTGCTTCCGGAGGAGCCGTTGACCACCGCGGTGACGCTCGCAGAGCTGTCGGTTGGTCCGCTGGTTGCCGAGGACCCCGATGAGCGCGCGGCCCGCCAAGCCCATGTGCAGCAGGCCGAGGCCGACTTCGACCCGCTGCCGTTCGACGCCGAGGCCGCCCGGGCCTTCGGTCGCGTGGCCGCGTCATTGCGCCGGGCTGGTCGCAAGACGACCGCGCGCGCCTACGACGCGATGATCGCCGCCATCGCTCTTGCGAACGATCTTCCCGTGTATACGTGCAACCCCGCGGACTTCGATGGGATCGAGAGCTTGCATGTGATCGCCGTGCCCATCCCCGAAGCCTGACTCGCAGTCGATCAACGCTCTCACACAACAGGGAGACGACGTGCAGGAGGCGATATCTGTAGAGACCGCGTGGTCCTAGCCGTGGCGTGTCTCGCCTTCGGCGCACGCTTTGCCGTGATCGCCCCGCTCGCCACTTCTTCGTTGCCCGCCAGGTCCGTTGCCCTCAACTCGACCGAGTACACCCCCGCCTTCGACGGCGTCACCCACAGCAGCCGCGGCCTGCCGCCTTCGACGGTCACCGTGTTCGTCCACACGGTCTTTTCGCCGAGCTTGATCGTCATGCTCACGTTCGCGACCTTCGAGAGCTTCAGCTGCACCCCGGCGCGTTCGCGCGTCCTCACGGTCTGTGTCAACAGCGCGATCGCCGGCGGCGTCTTCTGGTCTTCGCGGAAGCGCTGCGCAGTCGTGCAGTAGATCTCGTCGCCCGGGATCTGCCCGATGGTCGGCGCCAGCGGCTCGCCCTTGCTGGTCTTCTGGCACAGGTGTTCCAAGAATTCCGCGAGCAGTTCGTGGTAGCTGAGGTTCGATTCGCTGCTCTGGTCGTACTTCGACCACGCTCCCGTGTCGTAGCTCGGCGCCTCCGCCCGCGCCTCCGCGTCGCCCGCTTCGAACAGCTGCTGACCCTGCGGGTCGCCCGTCAGCTTGGCGTATTCGTACAGCCCCACGAGACTCTGCACGAAGCCGTTGAGGATGCGCTCGCTCGGGGCGTACGTGTACTCGAGGTAGTGCGCTCCTGCTGGTGTCGCCACACGCACGCCCGCCGACGGTCTCGTCCTGAAGAGCCCGAGCGCCTGCTGCGCCGCGGTCAGGAACTGCTGTTCGTGCGTCATCGACCACGCGCGCGCGAGCGCCTGTATCGCGGTGCCCTGCGACAGCCCGCTCGTCCACGGCGGCGCGCCTCCGTCGAACTGGAACAGGTACTCCCAGGCGATCCCTCCAGCGCGCTGCGTCGCGAGCGCGATCGCCTCGCCCAGCACTTCCTTCAGCGCCGTCGTCTGGTGAGAGAGGTAGTAGCCGTTCGCCTCCCCGAACGTCCCCAGCCACTGGATCTCTATTCCCTGGCCCGGGTAGTACTCCCATACCAGGCGGCTTCCCTGGAAGCTCACGCGCTGGGCACCACCCAGCAGCACCTCGGTCGTCCACCACTGCCTGTTACGTTCGAGGGTCGTGAACACCAGCGGCAGCCTCGAGGCCACGAGCTGCCCTCTAGCCGCCATCGCTTCGACGTTCGCCACCACTGCCCCGAGCTCGACCCTGCGCGTGCCCGACAGTTTGCGCAGCGACGTCCTCGCCGCGCTGTACGCGCCCTGGTACTGCCTGTACGCGGTTTCGGTGATCGCTCCGCTGCGTTGCAGGCGCTGCAGCGCGGCCGTAACGGTCACGCGGTGAGCGGCGCTCGCGTCGGGCGCCTCCCATGTCGGGGGGCAGGCCAGCGCCCACAGAGCAGCTACGGCGATACCCAGCGCCAGCCTGTGCCCTTTGGGGTGCGCCCCCCCTGGCGGGGGACAGGCGCGCGATGGCTTTGCGGGCACTTTGCTGATGCTAGGCTCATGCGTGTCCGGTCTTGCAGCGTGCGTTGCACCGCGCCGGTCGGGTCTTTGCAGTGAGGGCACTCCTGAAGAACACCACTCTTCGTGCGGCAGTTGCGCTGCCTGTCCTCCTCGCGTGCGTCTGCCTGTTGTCTGCGTGCGGCGGCTCCTCCGAGGACGCCCAGTCGCTGCTGAACGACACCTTCTCCGGGCACACCCAGATCGAAAGCGGCGACGTCAACCTCTCGTTCGCGATCTCCGCCGCGGGGTCGAGCGCCACCACCAAGCCGCTCGCGGTGCGCCTGTCGGGCCCGTTCCAGGACGCCGGCGCCGGCAAGCTCCCGCGCTTTGCCCTGCAGCTCGACCTCAGCGCTGCCGGCCACGCCCTGCGGGCGGGCGCCACCTCGACGGGATCGGCGTTCTACGTAGAGCTCGCCGGAACCTGGTTCTCCACCCCCGAGAGCACATTCAGAGCGATCGAAGAGGGCTACGCGCAGGCGACCAAGACGGCATCGACCGCCAAGGCTCGCTCCACGTTCGCCTCGCTCGGGATCGAACCCGGCCACTGGCTCTCCAGTCCGGCGAAGGTCGGCGCCGTCACGATCGCCGGTGTCCAGACCGTCCATCTCACCGCCTCCGTGAACGTCTCCGGCCTCCTCGCCGACGTCTCACGGCTCTCACAATCCAGCGGCGCGCTCGGGCTCGGCTCCGCCGTCCCCGGCGCCGGCGCGCTCTCCCCGGCCGCGATCTCGGAACTGGCGAAGTCGGTCAAGTCAGCCCACGTCGACATCTACATCGGCCAATCCGACCATCTCCTGCGCCGTCTCGAAGTCTCCGCGACCGTCTCCGGCACGCCCCAGACGCAGGGGCTCCTCGGTGGGCTGAGCACCGCCGACGTCAAGGTCCTGCTCGAATTCTCCTCGCTCAACAAGCCGCAAGCCATCGCCGCGCCGAGCAACCCCCAGCCCTCCTCGCAGCTGCTCCCGGCGCTGCAGCAGCTGGTGGGCTTGCTTCAGGGAGTTGGCGGGTCCAGTTCGTCCAGCGTGCGCTGAACCTCGGTCTCGACGTCCATGGGTTCTTCGCCGCTGCGCATCCGACGTTCGTTGCGCGCCATCACCAGTTGGCGTACCTCTTCGGTCAGGCCTGCGTCGTGTTTACCATAGGCGCCGCCGCCTGCCGGCTGCTCGAGTAGCGCCATCTCCGCGTCGATGTCGAGCGCCTGCCCGCCTCTGCGCACCTGCCTGTCGCTGCGCGCCTGCAGCATCTGCCTGATCTCCTGCTCGCGCTCTGCCCGCGCCTGCGGCGAGCTTGCCGGGGGCGCGCTCGGGGCGCCCACCGACAGCCCGCCCTCGCCGATCTTGTCGTACACGCTCCCACCCGCCAGAAACGACCCCACGCCGACGAGCACGAACAGCACGACCGCCCCCACCACCACGAACGTGAACGGGTCTTCCATCGCTCAATTGTCGCTCACTTCGCTAATCTTGGAGGCGCCACGATTGACTGACTAGTCAATCTATCCCCGCGTCACGTCCTAGGAGAACAGCACAGACCATGGTCGATTTCACGCTCAGCGACGAGCAGAAGAACCTGCGCGAGATGGCCCACGACTTCGCCGAGAAGGAGATCCGGCCGGTCGCCTGGGAGTACGACAAGGACGGCACGTGGCCGCAGGACATCATCGAGAAGGCCTGGGAGGTTGGCTTGATGAACACCCACATCCCCGAGGAGTACGGCGGCGCCGGCGCCGGCTACCTCGACGGCTGCCTGATCGAGGAGGAGCTTTCCTGGGGCTGCTCCGGCATCCAGACCTCGCTCGGCTGCAACGGCTTGGCCACCGCCCCCGTCATCCTCGGCGGCTCGGAGGAGATCAAGCGGGAGTACCTCGGCCGGCTCACCGAGGCGCCGCTGCTCGCCTCCTTCTGCCTGACCGAGCCGGACGCCGGCTCCGACGTCTCCGGGATGCGCACCACCGCCGTGCGCCAAGGCGACAAGTACGTCATCAACGGCTCCAAGTGCTTCATCACCAACGGTGGCTACGCCAACTGGTACACGGTCTACGCCAAGACCGACAAGGACGCTGGCCACCGCGGCATCTCCGCGTTCGTCGTCCCGCGTGACGCGGGCGTGGTCGTGGACAAGAAGGAGGACAAGCTCGGACAGCGTGCCTCGAACACCGCGACGATCTCCTTCGACGAAGTCGAGGTCCCGGCCGAGAACCTGCTCGGCGAGGAGAACCACGGCTTCAAGCTCGCGATGATGACCCTGGACCGCACCCGTCCGGGCGTCGCGGCGATGGCGGTCGGAATCGCCAAGGCCGCGCTCGAGTTCGCC
>DASUDH010000173.1:0-7935 GCA_036275675.1 Solirubrobacteraceae bacterium
AGGTGACGAAGAACCCGAGCGGGTAGATCGAGAAGTAGGAGATCGCGAGCCCCGCCCACGTGACGAGCAGCGCGAACACGACGCTCAGCACGAGGCTGAGGCCAGGGCGGGGGGTGAGCGCCTGTGCCGTGGCAGGCGGCGCCACGAGCAGCGCGAACACGAGCAGCGCGCCCGTGATCTGACTCGTGGCGGCGACCGCCAGGCCCAGGGTCAAGAGAAAGCCGACGCCGAGCGCGCGCACCGGCACGCCGCGCGCACGCGCCACCTCGGGGTCGAGCGAGGCGAGCAGCAACGGCCGGCCCGCGACGGTGAGCAGACCGAGCACGACCAGCGCGACGGCGAGCAGCGTCAGCACCTGGGTGCGATCGATCCCTAGGAACGTCCCGAACAGCAGCGTCTCGAGCCGCTCGAGCACGCCTCTGTGGAGGCTCAGGAACAGAAAGCCGAGCGCGAACCCCGCGACCTGCACCACTCCGATCGCGGCCGACTCGCCGCTGCGCCCGCGCGTCGCCGGACCCCCCGAGCGACCGATCGTCAGGGCCGCGATCCCACAGGCGAGGTAGTAGCCGAGCGCCGCCGGCAGACCGGCCAGGGCGGCGCCGGAGGCGCCGGGGAACGCCATCACGGCGATCGTGTGCCCGGCGAAGCTCTGCCTGCGCAGCACCATGTACCAACCCACCACGCCCGCCATCACGGCGACGATCGTGCCCGCCTGCAGAGCATTCACCATGAACTGGTATTCGAACAGCTCGCGCACGTCGGACACGAGGTTCCAGGAAAGGGTGGGGTTGCTCATCCGCCGGATGCTCCCTGTCGCGCGGCGGCCCCCATCGGACGGCGGTTCCCCACCAGACAGCAGTCGCCCGCCGGCCTGGACGCCTCAGTCATGGCGATGCCCGTGGACGTGAGGGGCCTCGGGCTGGCCCACGACCACCAGCCGCCCGTCGCCGGTGCGCAGCACCTCGATCGGAGCCCCATACAGCTCGCTCAACGTCGGGCTGTCGATCACCTGCTCGACCGGCCCCTGCAGCGCGCGACCACCCGCCAGGTAGATCACCTGGTCGAGATAGGGCAGCAGCGGGTTGACGTCGTGCGCCACGAGCAGCACGGCCACGTTCTCGGCCCGGCAGATGCGCTGCACGAGGGCGCTCACCGCCGCCTGGTTGGGCAGGTCGAGGCTGTCGAGCGGCTCGTCGAGCATCAATATCCGCGGCCGGCGCACGAGCGCTTGGGCGATCAGGATGCGCTGCTGCTCGCCCCCGGACATCTCGCCGAGCGTGCGCTCTGCGTAGGCGCCGGCTCTGACGAGCTCGATGGCCTCACGCACGCGCGCCCGAGCCCGGCGGCCCGAGGCGCGCCGCGAGCCGAGCGGCGACGGCAGTCCCCAGCGCGCGCCGTCGAGGCCGAGGCGTACGAGGTCGACGCCGCGGATCGGAAGCGAGGAATCGTACCCGTGACGCTGGGGCAGGTAGCCGATCTCGCGGTTGGCTCTCCCGGGGAGGCCGTCCAGCACGCTGACCGTGCCGGGGTCGGTCTCCACGAGGCCGAGGATCGCCTTCAGCAACGTCGACTTGCCGCTTCCGTTGGATCCGAGCACGGCCACGAATTCGCCGGGCTCGACCACCAGGTCGACGCCGCTCCACACCTCGCGCCCCCCCATGCGCGCACGGGCGTCGCGAAGCTCGATGGCGGCCGTGTCGGTCTGCGCGCCGGACGCGATCGGCGCGTGGGTGGCGCCCGCCACTAGGATCGGTGCCATAGCGCTCCTCGTCCGCCTCATCGCTTGCGGACCGTATCATAAGACTGAGTCTCATTATTGTCCCGAGGAGGAATGCCTTGCACAGACTCAAGCTCGACTCCGACGCCGTCCACACCCCCACCTATGCCGGACGCTGCTTCTCGCACGAGGTCCCCAAGTACCGCCTGCCGAAGCAGGGCATGAGCGCAGACGCCGCCTACCAGCTCGTCCACGACGAGCTCAACCTCGACGGCAACCCCGCGCTCAACCTGGCTTCGTTCGTGACGAGCTGGATGGAGCCCCAGGCCGATCGCCTCGCGACCGAGACGCTGGGCAAGAACCTGATCGACCAAGACGAGTACCCCCAGACCGAGGCCGTCCACGAGCGCGTCGTCTCCATGATCGGGCGACTGTTCCACGCCCCCGCCGGCGAGCAGCCGACGGGCACGGCGACGATCGGCTCCTCCGAGGCGATCATGCTCGCGATGCTCGCCCACAAGCGCTCGTGGCAGCGCCGGCGGCAGGACGCCGGCCTGCCTGCCGACCGTCCCAACATGGTCATGGGCGCCGACGTCCACACGTGCTGGGAGAAGTTCGCGCGCTACTTCGAGGTGGAGGCGCGCGTGGCGCCGATGGAGGAGGACCGCTACACGATCGCCGCCGCCCAGGTCGAGCCGCTGATCGACGAGCGCACGATCGCCGTGGCCGGACTGCTCGGCACTACGTTCACCGGCCAGATGGACGACCTCGCCTCGATCGATGCCATGCTGGCACGCATCGAGTCCGAGCGCGGCTGGCGCATCCCCTTGCACATCGACGCCGCCAGCGGCGGCTTCATCGTGCCCTTCTCCCAGCCCGACCTGGAGTGGGACTTCCGCCTGGCGCAGGTGCGCTCGATCAATGTCTCAAACCACAAGTTCGGGCTCGTCTACCCGGGCATGGGCACGGTCGTCTTCCGCGACCGCTCCGACCTGCCCGAGGAGCTCGTCTTCCATATCAATTATTTGGGCGGAGACATGCCCAACTACTCGCTCAACTTCTCGCGCCCATCCAACTCCGTCGTCCTGCAGTACTTCAACTTCCTGCGTCTCGGCCAGGCCGGCTACACGGAGATCGTCGCGACCATGCTCGCCAACGCCCAGGCGCTCGCCTCTAAGCTCGGGAAGATCGACGGCCTGGAGCTGCTGAACGACGGCTCGACCTTCCCGATCGTCGTGCTGCGCGCCACCGACCCCGACCAGACCGACCTGAAAGAGCTCTCCCATCGCCTGCGCGAGCACGGCTGGATCGTGCCGGCCTACACGCTCCCCCCGAACGCCGACCGCGTCACCGTCCTGCGCATGGTCGTCAAGGAGAACTTCTCGCGCGACATGGTCGACCTGCTGGCCCGCGACGTCCACGGCGCGATGCATTCGCTCCATGCTGGGTCGCGCACGCGCGCCCACCGCACGCGACCGCACTGCTAAGAACGTGTTTCAAAATAGGCGATGCGTCCGGGGCGTTCATGGGCCAAGCTGGGCGCCGCGGGTCGTGAAGCGCATGCTGGTGGCACGTGCGAGACGGCACGTGGCGATCCAGCGCCGTGTCCAGGGACGAATCCGGGCGTGCCGATCTTTTGAAACACGTTCCTAAGAGGCGGCGCTCTCTCCCCGCGGCCCCTGGTCCCCCTCGGCGAGCGTACGCCGCCGGCCGATCAGCAGCACTCCCAGCACGGCGAGGATCACCACGATCAAGATCCCACCGGCTATGTAGCGCAGTTTGTGGTGCACCGCGGCCGGCTTCTTCGCCTTGACGGCGGCGACCTTGATGCGCGCGTTGGCGGCTTGCGCCTGCGCCACGAGCTTGCCCTGTTCGGACGCCGCATACGCCACCGTCATGTGCCCGCCGTTGTTGAGCGAGACGTGCAGGTGGCCCGTGCCCGTCCCTGGATGGAACGTCACCGCGTGCACTTCGCCTTTGTGCAGCTCGCCTTCGTAGGCCTGCAGGCTCTCCTTCTGGAAGTGCACGGTCGCGGCGCCCGCGGACGCGGCTGGCAGCGTTGCGATGAGCAAAAGGCACATGGCGGCAAGCCCTGCGTTCAGTCGTCTGCTCGATCTGTTCATGGCCCGCACCCTAGCGTTCGCGTCCGATGCGTGCGCTGCTCCACAGTGCGAGCAGCTTGCGGACCCTGATGCCATTGTCGGCGGCTGGAGCTGCTAAGCTGGACTAAGCATATGGCCGAGATGCACAACATGCACGACGCGAAGACACACCTCTCGCAACTCGCCGAGCGCGCTGCAAAAGGCGAGGAGATTGTGATCGCGCGCAACGGCCATGCGCTGGCGAAGCTTGTCCCGATCGAGGAGCCGCGCAAGCGTCGCAAGCTCGGGTTGTGGAAGGACAAGCACGTCTGGGTGAGCGATGACTTCGACGACCCACTGCCGTGGGAGATCCAGAAGTACTTCGAGGGCGAGGGCGACTGAGACTCCTGCTCGACACCCACGTGCTGATCTGGGTAGCAAAGGAACTCCTCGATCCCGAGGCTCACAAGACGATCGAAGAGAGCGCCGATGCGGTCCTCGTCAGCGCAGCAACCATCTGGGAGATCGAGATCAAGCGCGCACTCCACAAGCTCGAGGCGCCCGACGACCTGACCGGTCTGGTCGACGGATCGGATTTCAAGCGCCTCGATATCAACTTCGCTCACGCACGCGAGGCCGGACGGCTTCCCCTGCTCCACGGAGATCCATTCGATCGCATGCTCGTCGCCCAAGCGCGTCTCGAGGGCCTGACGTTGGCAACGGCGGACGCGAAGATCAAGCGCTACGGCATCCCGGTACTTGATGTTGCGCCCGGTTGATCACCGCCGCAGCCTAGCGGCCTTCAGCCGCTCGGTCTTGCCTAGCTCGACCTTGCGCAGGCGGACGGTCTCGGGCGTGACCTCGACGCACTCGTCGTCGCGCACGAACTCGAGCGCCTGGTCGAGCGTGAGCTTGCGGTGCGGTTGCAGGCGCTCATAGACATCTGAGGTGGATGAGCGGATGTTGGTGAGGTGCTTCTCCTTGACCGGGTTGACGTCGAGGTCCTCGGCGCGCGTGTTCTCGCCGACGATCATGCCCTCGTAGACCTCCTCGCCGGGGCCGACGAACAGCGTGCCGCGCTCGCCGAGACTCATCAGCGAGTACGTGGCGGTCGTCCCGCCTCGGTCGGCGACGAGCACGCCCGTCGTGCGCGTGCGCAGGTCTCCTGCCCAGCGCTCCCAACGGTCGAACACGTGGTGCATCAAGCCCGTGCCGCGCGTCTCGGTCAGGAACTCGGTGCGAAAGCCAATCAGCCCACGGGCGGGCACTATGTACTCCATCCTGACCCAGCCGGTGCCGTGGTTGGTCATGTGCTCCATGCGTCCCTTGCGCAGCGCGAGCATCTGCGTGACGACGCCGACGTAGTCCTCGGGCACGTCGATCGAGAGGCGCTCGAACGGCTCGTTGCGGTGGCCGTCGATCTCGCGAATGAGCACGCGCGGCTGGCCGACGGTCAGCTCGAAGCCCTCGCGGCGCATCATCTCGACGAGCACCGCCAACTGCAGCTCGCCGCGCCCCTGCACCTCCCATGCTTCGGGCCGATCGGTGTCGAGCACGCGCAGCGAGACGTTGCCGACGAGCTCGCGGTCCAGGCGCTCGCGCACCTGGCGCGCCGTGAGCTTGGAGCCCTCCTTGCCCGCGAGCGGCGAGGTGTTGATCCCGACCGTGATCGACAGCGAGGGCTCGTCCACGGTGATGACTGGCAGCGGTCGCGGGTCCTCAGGGTCGGCGAGCGTCTCGCCGATCGTGACCTCGGCGATCCCGGCGACGGCGATGATCTCGCCGGACCCCGCCACCTCCGCGTCGACCCGTTCAAGGGCGTCGGTGACGTACAGCTCCGAGACCTGGGCGCGCTCGATGCTCCCGTCGGCGCGGCACCAGGCCACCTGCTGCCCGCGCTTGACCTGCCCGTTGCGCACGCGACAGATCGCGAGGCGGCCAACGTAGGGGGAGGCGTCGAGGTTCGTCACGAGCGCCTGCAGCGGATGGTCGGGCTCGTACACCGGCGCCGGTATGTGCTCGACGAGCAGGTCGAGCAGCGGCGCGAGCGTGCCCTCTGCCGGCGTCGGAACGCCCCCGCCCAGCCCGTCCGGGCCGCCGGCGGCGGTCTGGACGGCCGGCTCGTACTCCAGCGTGGCGATGCCTGCCCTGGCGTTGCAGTAGACGATCGGGAACTCGATCTGCTCCTCGTCGGCATCGAGGTCGAGGAACAGCTCGTACACCTCGTCGATGACCTCGACCACGCGCGCGTCGGGACGGTCCACCTTGTTGACGACGAGGATCACGGGCAGGCGCGACTCGAGCGCCTTGCGCAGCACGAAGCGCGTCTGGGGCAGCGGACCCTCGGAGGCGTCCACGAGCAGCAGCACGCCATCCACCATCGTCAGCCCGCGCTCCACCTCGCCGCCGAAGTCGGCGTGGCCGGGCGTGTCGACGATGTTGAGCTTCACTCCTTTGTGACGCAGCGAGGTGTTCTTGGCGAGAATCGTGATGCCCTTCTCGCGCTCGAGGTCCATCGAGTCGAGCACCCGCTCAGCCACGTCCTGACCGACCCGGAAAGCCCCTGACTGCCACAGCATGGCGTCCACGAGCGTCGTCTTGCCGTGGTCGACGTGGGCGACGATCGCGACGTTTCGAATGTCGTCTCTGGGAACGAGCACGGCCGAACAGGGTAGTGGCTGGCCTGTGATGCCTGCCGCGACCATCACCCAGACGTGCGCGCGCGTGGGTGACCTATTTACGCGCGGCGAACGCCCGGCGACTCATGCTCATGCCGAAGCGCAGGAATGCGCTTGGGACCCGCTCGGCGCGCGCGACGACGTCCTCCAGCGCGGTGGCGAAGCGCCTGATCTCATCCTCCTCGACGACGAGCGCAGGCAGCGCCTTCACGACGTTCATGCGGTGCCCCGCGACCTGGCAGAGGATGCGGTGCTCGTGGAACAGCGGCCCGACGATCAGCTGCGAGAAGATGCCCGGCTGGGCGCGCTCGGCGGCGTTCCACACCGAACGGCGCGTCCCCGAGGCGGGCGGCCCGAATTCGATCGCCCACATCAGCCCGAGGCCGCGCACATCGGAGACGACCTCGTAGCGCTCGACCAAGGGCGCTGTCAATTCGAGCAGCAAGCCGCCGAGGCGCTCGGCGCGCTCCACGAGCCCCTCCGCGTCGAGCACGCGCAAGGTGGCGAGCGCGGCGGCGGCGGCGAGGTCGTTTCCGCCGAACGTGGAACCGTGGCGCACGGCGCGCTCCATGCCGTCGAAAACGCTGTCGAACGCGGCGCGGGAGACGAGCAGCGCGCCGATCGGGACGAGCCCGCCGGAGAGCGCCTTGGACAGGCAGATCAGGTCCGGTTCCAGCGCCCAGTGCTCGAGCGCGAGGAAGCGTCCCGTGCGCCCGAGCCCGGTCTGAACCTCGTCACACACGAACAGGGCCCCCGCTTGGCCGCAGAGCCGCTGGGCTGCGGGCAGGTAGTCCTCGGGGGGCAGGTTCACGCCCTTGCCCTGCACTGGCTCGACGACGAACGCGGCCACGTCGCCGCGCGCGAGCTCGCGCGCGAGGGCATGCTCGTCGCCGAACGGAACCGCCTCGCAGCCCGGCAACAGCGGGCCGAACCCGTCGCGGAAGATCGCATCGCCATTGAGCGAGAGCGAGCCGAGCGTGAGGCCGTGGAAGGCGTGCTCGGCGTACAGGATTCGCGCGCGACCGGTGGCCGCGCGCGCGATCTTGATCGCCGCCTCGACCGCCTCGGTGCCGCTGTTGGTGGGCACCATCGCGGCCACGGACACGGGCGCGCGCACGAGCAGCTGCTCGGCGAGCACACCGCTCAAGAGCGTCGCGCCGAGCTGCGGCAGGTTTCCGGTACGGGCGGCGAGCACGGCCTCGATCGCCGCGACCGCCTGGGGATGGTTGCGGCCGATCGCGAACACGCCGTAGCCGCCGAAGAGGTCGAGGTAGCGCTCGCCGTCCGCGTCGATCAGGTGGGCGCCCTCGCCGCCGACCCACACCTTGTCGAAGCCGAGCGTGCGCACGATGCGCCCCATCTGCGGGTTCAGGTAGCGGTCGCCGAGCGCGAGCTCCTCGCCCGTGCGGGTGCGGAGGATCTGATCGATCGGGGGGATGCGCTGCTCGCCGTCGCTCAC
>DASUDH010000174.1:0-4207 GCA_036275675.1 Solirubrobacteraceae bacterium
GACGACGCTCGGCGCGCCGAGGCGCTCGCGGATCTGCGGTCGGCGATCGAAGGCCTCGAGTCGATCGAGACGGTGCACGAGCGCCTGCACGGCTCCAAACCTCTGCTCGCAGACGTCACCGGCTCGCTCGAGGGCATCCTCGCCGCCGCGGCCGACGACGCCGACGCGGCGCCTGCCCAGCGCGATGCGGTCCAGGTGATGACCGTGCACCAGGCGAAGGGCCTCGAGTTCGAGGTCGTGTTCTGCGCGGGGTTCGCGCACGGGCTGTTCCCGCTTACCGCGCGCTCGCATGCGCTGCTCGACGCCGACGATCGTGCGTGGCTGGACCGGTTCAAGGTCGGGTTCATGCCCTCGTGGCCGTCGGACCCGGACGGCCACCTCGCCGAGGAGGCGCGGCTGGCGTTCGTCGCGCTCACACGCGCACGAAGGCGCGTGTACGTGACCTACGCCGACGCGTACCTCCGCCAGGCGGGTCGGTCTGTCTTTCTCGACATGGCCGAGCCGTCGGCCGGCCAGCGCGAGCTGACCCGCGCCTCGTCGCGCCTGGAGCCAGGCGACGTGCTGCTCGCTCGCGAGGCCGAGGTGCTGCTGGCGGCGCACCCCGCCGCCCTCGACGCGGCGGCGCTGGCGCGGGCACAGGCGCTCGGCCTCGACGTCGCGTTCCTCGCGAACCCGCTGTCGGGGGAGCCGTTCGAGCCTTACGGCAACGGCCGCAACCCGACCCCGGTGGAGATCGACCACTTCAGCCCGACCACGCTGAACGACTTTCTCAAGTGCCCGAGGCTCTACTGGTACAACCACCACCCCGGCCTGGTCGAGGAGCCACGGTCGGTGGCGATGGAGCGTGGCGGCTTTCTGCACGAGGTGCTGCAGGACTTCCACGAGCACGAGCAGGAGTGGCGCTCGCTCGACGCGGATCACCAGCGGCAGTGGCTCGAGGAGGCGCTGCAGCGTCACCTCGAGGGCTACCTCGTCCGGATGGAAGGGGTGCTCGACCGCAAGCGCGAGGAGAAGCAGGTGCGCACCGTGCTCGGCAACTACATCCGGTCGATCACCGGCATGCAGTTCATCCGCCGGCTCCGCACGCTCGCGGTCGAGAAGCGGTTCCACCTTCAGCTCGACGGCGTCGAGGTCGTCGGCAAGATCGACCGCGTCAACGACGTCGGCGACGGCGAGGTCGAGGTCGTGGACTACAAGACCGGATCCGGCAAGGCGATGCGCATCGCCTACGAGATGTACTTCGGCCCGGAGCTGCACGACGTGCAGCTCGCGCTGTACTACCTGGCGTGCCGGTTCGGAACTGACGACGAGGGCAAACCGCTCGGCTTCCAGCCGCGCTTCCTTTCCCTGTGGTATCCGAAGGACTGGGTGTGGGGCGGCATGCGCCAGGACATCTTCAGCGTCGGCCGCCCGGCGGGACTCAAGGAGTACCGGGAGCGACCGCTCACGCAAGAGGACCTCGAGCGCAGCCGCGAGGTGGTGATGACCGCGATCGAGCGCATCAAGGGCGGCCACTTCGAGCCTGCGCCGCGCGAGATCGCCGGCACCTGCGTCACGCGCTTCGGCACCTGCCCTCACGCGGCGATCTGCTCCTACGGAGGCGCACCACCAGAGTGAGCGCGACTACGCGAACCCGCGGACCGGTGTTGAGCGCGGAGCAGGCGGCCGCTGCGCACGCCGGACCGGCGGGCGCGTTCCTGATCGCGGCGGGGCCCGGCACCGGCAAGACGTTCACGGCGACGGAGCGCTTCTGCTGGCTGGTCGAGCAGGGCGCCGCGCCGGAGGAGATCCTGACCGTGACGTTCAGCGACCGCGCCGCGGAGGAGCTGCGCGTGCGCATCACCAACGAGCTCACTGCGCGCAAGCCCGAGGTCGGCCCGCGCGCGCTCGACGGTGCCTGGATCGGGACATTTCACAGCGTCTGCGCGCGTCTGCTCGACGAGTACGCCTACCTCGTCGGTGCGCCACGGGAGCTGCGCGTGCTCGACGAGACCGGGCAGCGCCTTTTCGAGCAGGAGCTCATGGCGAGCCTGCGCAGCGGAGCGACTGCGCCCTTCGACCCCGACTCGTTCACCGCGCTGTCGGTCGACGACCTCGACGACCTGCTGCGCTCCGGACTGCGCTTCGTGCTCCGGCTGAAGGGCCGTGGCATCGATCCGGACCGATTCCGCGAGCGCGCGCTCGAGATGCACGAGCGCCACTGGAGCACGAAACCCTCCCCATCCAATGGGGAGGTGGCCCGCGCCGCGAAGCGGCCCGGGCCGGAGGGGATGCCGAATGGTTCGGGCGGGCCGGATCCGGCGCGCGCGGAGCGGGAGGCGATCGACGTCCTGTTCACGATCTACCAGGCGTACGAGGCCGGCCTGCGCGAGCGCGCGCTGCGCGACTTCGACGACCTTCTGCTCGAGGTCATCGACGCGCTCGAGCGCGTGCCCGAGTTCCGCCGCCGCTGCCAGGAGAGATTCCGGTACCTGATCGTCGACGAGTTCCAGGACACGAACCGCATCCAGCTGGACTTCATCCGCCTGGCCGCGGCCGAGGACTTCGGCAACGTCACGGTCGTCGGCGACGCGAAACAGTCGATCTACGGATGGCGCGACGCCGAGATCGACAACATCCGCAGCCGCTTTCCCGGCCGGCGCCTCCCGCTGACGCACAACCGCCGCTCGTACCAGGGCATCCTCGACTGCGCGACGGACTTCATCCGCCGCGACCCGGACTTCGCGGGCGAGCCCGAGCTCGTCGCCACGCGTGGCGCCGGCGACCGCCGTCCGGTCAGCGTCCTGATGACGCCGGACTCCCGGACCGAAGCCCGGTCGGTGGGCGAGACGATCCGGCGCCTGCACGTGTCGGGCGTGCCGTTGCGCCACATCGCGGTCCTGTCGCACTCGGTCCGCATGCTGCCGCGCGAGTTCGAGGACGAGCTTCGCCGGCAGGGAATCCCTTACGTCACGAGCGGTGGCTCCGGCTTCTTCGACCGCCAGGAGATCAAGGACGTGCTGGCGCTCCTGCGCCTGGCCGAGAACCCGATGGACGACGGCGCGCTGGTGCGGCTGCTGCAGGGCCCGATCGTCCGCCTCCCCGACGCAGGCATGTACCGGCTCGCGGCGCGACGTTTCGAACGCAAGGGCATGCGCTTGCGCGACTGCTTCGACGAGTCGGCGCGCGAAGGCTTTCCCGAGATGGATCCTGGCGTCGCCGCGGAGGCGGTGCGCCTCATCGCGCTCACCGATCGGACCGGCCTGCTCCGCGACGCGCTCACTGTCGGCGACATCCTGAACCGGCTCCTCGAGGAGAGCGGATACCTTCGCTGGGCGGAGCTCCGCGCGCAGCGCGACGGCAGCCCGCGCGCGCTGCTCAACCTGCGCAAGGTGTTCCAGCTGGCCGGTCGCTTCGAGCGCGACCTTTCGCTCGCCGGCATCGGCGACTTCGTCCGCCATCTCGACCAGGTCATCGACGCTGAGCTGCCCGTCGGCGAGGCCGCGGAGGAGGCCGAGGGCGCCGAGGCGGTGTCGCTGCTCACGATTCACGCCGCGAAGGGGCTCGAGTTCCCGATCGTCTTCCTGGTCAACCTGCGTCCGCCGCGGCCTCGGGTCACCGAGCGACTCTTTTTCGACCCGGACGGCCTGGGGTTCGTCATGAAGAGCTGGCGCGGCGAGAAGCACCCCCGCTACGTCGAGACGTCGCCGGGCGCGCCGGCGGTCGCGCTGGCGATCGGTGAGAGGCGGCGGATCGTCTACGTCGGCCTGACGCGCGCCAAAGACGCGCTCTACGTGACGGCGACCCGCGAGGAACAGAGCCCGCAGGAGCTGGGCGCCGGCCCGCTCGAAGAGCACGACCACTTCGCCGAGATCCTGAGCTGGGCCCTGAACCACCCCGAGTCGGCCACGGTGATCGAGTCCGAGCAGCTCGAGCTGCCGGTGGCGACGGCGGCGAACGGCCGGGTGCGCGACGATCGCTCGGTGGTCGCCGCGGTGCTCGACCGGCTCGAAAGGATCCGGCCGCGCGGGGCCGAAGAGGCGTCGACCACAGGCGGCCCGATCCATCTCTCGTTCTCGCAGCTGCACGACTTCGAGTTGTGTCCGGTCCGTTACCGGTTTGCGCACGCGTGGCGTGTGCCCGCGCCGCCGGACGAGCTCCAGCCGGCGCACGTCCGGGCGGCGGGCTCGACGGAGCTCGGCGCGGCGGTGCACGAGGCGCTCGCGAC